>JBMCUM010000001.1:0-29086 GCA_048622595.1 Planctomycetota bacterium
CAGTCGCTACCGTTGCATCCATTGTCGATTCTCCCAGCCGGGACGTCCTTGTCCCAATAGGAGAGTCATCGGCAAAACTTAAAGCGCGACTGTAGTATTAGAGCAGTTTCACCTTTTCTGCAGCGTCCGGCCTGCCTGAAGCGTCGCTAGGCAGCGTCCGCTCATACGAGCGGACGTATGCTCGCCTGCATCACCGATGCGAAGGCATCGCCTGCTTCGGCGTCCTTGCCTGCCTTGTCCTCGGCGACGGCCGATCCGCTACATAAAAACTTAAACTGCTCTACTCGATCGTCACCGCGACCGACGCGTGGGCGACGTTGCCGTACAGGTCCACCGCCTTGACCGCGATGCGGTGGGCGCCGACGGCGAGGTCGTTCAGCTTGAAGGCGAACTGCTCGTCGGCGTCGTCGCAGATTCCGTCGGTCGGAAGCAGCGCCACCCACTCGTCGGCACTGTCCACCGCGTAGTGCAGTGCCACGATCCGGCAGGCGGCGTCCCGGGCGCGCCCGCGGACCGTCACCACGCCGTCGGCGACGTTTGCGACCAGCCGGACGATCACCGGGCGGGTGTTGTCGACCACGAACCGCTCGGAGATCCGCGTCGAACGCAACGCCGTATCCGGCGGGTTGTCCGGCGTGTCGCAGGCCGTCACGCGGAACACATACTCCCCGTCGGGAACGGTGCGGGTGTCCCAGGCGTACTGCGGCTCGGTCAGCTCGTCCGTCAGCTCGATCCAGGTCTCGCTGTCGGCCTGTCGGACGTGAACAGTGAACTCGAGCGAGTCGCCGTTGGCGTCGTCGGCCTGGATCATCAGCAGGCGAAATGCGCGCGGTCCGGCGTCGTCGCCGCCGCGTCCGGGCCCGTTCCCGCCCGGCTGGGGCGCGGCTTTGACCGCCACGGCTGAAACGGTCGGAGCGAGGTTGCCCACCTGGTAGACCGCTTCGACGCCGCGGATGACGGGACCGCCCGCATCGTCGCCCGTCAGCGACAGGCGGTACTGCAGGAACCGCGCGGCCGGGCTGTGGATGCGGAGGAAGTCGTCCTTGACCGGACGTGGCGCCGACCAGTCGCTCCACGTCTTCTCGTCCGGCTCGGACACGTTTCCGCTGCGCGTGGCGACGGTGAGCTTGGCGCCGCGACCGGTGGCGTGGCGCAGGCGCAGCGTGCCCCAGCGGGCGACCTGCTCGGCGTCCAGGACCGGGGAGGTAAACGTGCCCGTCTCGGCGGTTGCGGCGGCGATGCGCCCCAGCGAGCCCCCGTTGGCCGTGGCGAAGTACGCCCCGCCGTCGCGCGCCGCCGCCAGGGCGGTTACCTGGGACGACTCGGTATCGGCAAGCTGGGCGACCTCGTCGCCGCCGGGGGTGACGGTGAAGATCTGCCCCTCGTCCCCGGTGCCCAGCAGCAGGCGCTCATCCAGGCGGATCATCGCGTGGATCACCACCGGGCGACGGAAGATCGTCTCGACCAGCCCGTCGGCGTGGATGTAGTACACCGCGTTGCCCGACGCGCCGGGCGCCCCGCCGCGAACCACCCGCGCCGGGGGGCGCAGGGGAAGCTCGTCCGCCTCGGCCGGGCTCGTGGCGGGAACGGGGCGGGGACGTTCGTCACCCGGCTTGCTCGCGGGCAGAACGAGCACCTCGCCGGGCGTCGGCGTCGGTGCGTCCGCCGGCGCGGTGGAGGCGGGCCCCTCGGGGACGGCCTCGCCGTCGGCAGGAGCGTCCTCGCCGTCGGCAGGAGCGTTCTCGCCGCCGGCAGGGGCGTCCGCGTCGCCGGAAGGGGCTTCGGCGGCGTTCGCCGGACGTGTCGACGGTGCCGGCGGCGGCGGCGGGGCGGGCGGCATGACGCCGCCGGGCGGCGCCGCCTCAGGACGGGCGTCGGCCCCGGCGGCGCTGAGCCGGGCGGCGTCGGACGTCGCCGCGTAGAGCCCGCCCTCGCCTGCGGCGACCAGCGCGGCGATCTCCGCCTCCTCGGCGTCGAGCACCACCCGACTGGTCCGCTCGACCGGGTCGATCTCCACCACCAGCCCGTTCTTGTCGGTCCCGGCGTACAGCAGCCCCCGCTGCGTGAGCACCAGGCACAGCACGTTGTCGGCCAGCTCGCCCGCCGCGTACAGCTCCCTGCCGCGACCCTCGCCGTCCACGGCGAAGACCTTTCCCTGCGGTCCGGTGGCGGCGTACAGCCCGCCGTCGGGACGGGGAACGATCGCCCAGACGTACCGCACGGCCTCGTCGGTCCACACCCGCGCGACCTCGCCGTCGGCGTCGATGCGGTAGATACCCGCTTCCTCGCCACCGGTGCCCGCCAGCAGCCCGTCGTCCGTTTGCAGCAGGGCGGTGATCATCGCCCCGGGCGGGGAGGCCAGAAGCTCGGCTGCCCCGTCGGCGACGCGATAGACCTTCGCGGCCGTGGCCGCGCCGGCGTAGACGGCGTCCGGGCCGACCGCAACGGTCGAAATCACCGGCGGCGCGTCGGCGGCCGTCAGCAGGACCTCCAGGCGCGGCGCGAGGCGCAGCTCCCCGCGCGACGTCGCCATGACGCCGTCGAGCTCGCCGGCGGCGAAGTCCTCCGCCGTGGTGTGCCGCCACTGCCCCGGCTCCACGCCCAGCGCCGCGGCGGAGACGATGCTTACCGTCGCAACCACCCAGCTCCATCGCTTCATGAGCCCGGGTCCTCCGCAAGGCGCAGGCGGGTCTCGGCGGGGCGCTTGCGCACCCGGAAGCTCGCCGAGACCGACCCGCTGATGTCGTAGCTCGTCTCCAGCGTGTGCGTCACGGACCTGCCGAACAGGTGCGTATCCTCCCGTCGCGCCTGGGCGATCACCCGCGCCTTGCTGGGCGGAAGCAGCGGAAGCTCCCGCCGGTCCAGCGCCAGCCCGCCGGTCGGCAGAGCGGCGCGGAGGTATACGTGCGTCGCGCGGGTCGCCACGACGCGACGGACGGCGTCGAACAGCTCGCGCGGCGTTTCGGGGGCGTACCGGTGCGGACGCTGCGCCTGCCGCGCCGCCACCGCCCGGAGGTAGTCCATCGCCTCCAGCGTGTACTCGCCCTCGGGCATGTCGTCCGGCAGGGCGAAACGGACCGGCATCGTCGTGCGCGGCGCGCGGAACGGACGCAACAGGAGCTTTCCGGTGACCGTCTCCCCCGGGCGGTACGTGCGCCCGTCCAGCCGCAGCGCCAACAGCGACGCCCGGCGGTTCGTCGGTTGAATCGTCATCCGCACGTCGATGCGCTCCAGCTCGGCGGGCGGGCCCAGCGGGTTGTCCAGCATCGCCGCCAGCGGGCGGGACACGTCGCTGATCAGCTCGGTGACGTTCTCCCCGCCGGCGACGTTTTCCACCCGGTAGACCGGAAGGTCCGCGAAGCGGATCTCGACCGCGTAGCGCACCGTGTGCTCCGGCGGCAGGCCATGCCAGCCCCACGCCGCCGCCTGCAGGAGCATCCGCGCCAGCGCCACCGTCAGCAGCCGGTGGCGGGCGATGTTGAACGTGTAGACCTGCTTGCGCCCCGTCCGGGTCCACTCCACGGCGATGCGCATGGGCACGAGGGACGGCTTGGGCCCGAGGCGTCCGGAGACGCCGACGGCCTGGTCGCGCTGCACCGTCCCGTCGATCCGCACCGTCGAGCCGAGCTTGAAGCTGCCCAGAAGACTGGAGACCACCGTGTGGACGTACCCGGAGCCCATGGGCAGGTCGACGTCGCCCTCGGCCTGGAAGGCGTGTCCGAACCCAAGCACGCGCCCCTCGACCACGTCGGTCACCGTCCCGATCGCCACCCAGTCGGCGTCCCCGGTGACCATCGGAACGGCCATCGCCGCCCCGGGTTCCAGGCGCACGTCGCCGACTGCGGCGCGGTCGGCCTGGCCCAGTCCGCCGCCGGCCAGCGGGACCAGCCCAAGCGGGCTCAGCAGCTCTCGCGCCGCGCGCATGGCCCGGTGCGGCATGCCGGACAGAACCAGCGGCGTTTGCAGCGGCATCAGCCGCCCGGGCTCTGCGCGGCGCGCGCCGGCGCGTCCGGCGGCCTGGGCGCTGAGCCACGCGGCGAAGTCGCGCTTCGACGGGTCGAGCAGGGCCGCGACGTACGCCTCGGGGTCGCGTCCGGCGGCGCCGGTCCACGCGCCGCCGTCCGGCGCGGCGTCCTCGTCCCCGCCGCCGACGCCGGCCGAGGCGAGCATCTGCGTAATCGGCTGGACGCCGCACTGCGGACGCTTCTGGGCGGTCCACCCGTAAGCGACCGCGCCGATGATTTTCTCCTTCCCGTCCCGGGGGTCGCGGATGAACACCGGCGAGCCGCTCATCCCCGAGACCAGCCCGCTCTCGGACAGGTCCACCCCCCCGCACGTGCCGCTGACCCGCGCCAGAATCACGTCCTGGTGCGGACCCCAATCGTCCATGACCGAGACGATCTCCACGTCGAAGCGTCCCAGCTCGGTCCCGCGCATCACGGTCAGCCCGTAGCCCGTCATCCCGCGCTCGAGGCGGCTGTGGTGGAGGTAGCGGTCCGAACCCTCCACGTAGCGGCGCGCCGCGGCGATCGCCGAGTCGCCGGCGTCGGCCGCATCGACCGCCGGCGCGCCCGCGGCCAGCAGTAGGCATATCGCTGTCGCCGGATGACACATCATGGAGGCTCTCCACCGCATTCGGTGTTGGCTCGCCATGCTACGCCGCGCCACGCGAGCGGACAAGCGAAAACGACCCGGCGTCGCGGGTCGGTCCCGCCGACGAAACGCTGGTGCCCCTGCCCGTCGCCTGTGGTATGATGCATTGAGGATGACGGACCTACAGGCGAGGAGGCAGACATGACCCGCATGCGTATGGCGTGGCTGGCCGCGGGCGCGGTGCTGGCGATGTCGGTCACGGCGCCGGGCGCGGACGACGGAATCGGCCAGGCCGAGCTGGACAAGCTGGTCGCGCAGGTCGAGGCCAACGCCGAACGCTGGGCGGAGCGGAAAGGCGAGGACCGCTCGGTCGACGAGGCCCTGGAGCATGTGACCTACGGGGCGGACTCGGTGGCGCCGTTGCGGCGTGCGATGGCGACTCCGCGAAAGGAGCCGCTGGACCTGTACGTCGCCAACAAGCTGCTCCAGCCCCTGCTGCGCGCCCCGTCGGAGGTGGTGGCGCAGGTCATCCCGTCCGTGCAGACCCTTCTGGCGAAAAGTCGCCTCACGCCGTTTCCGAACTACCCCGAGAGCTTCCTGAACCAGTTGAAGCTTCCGGCGAAGCCGGACATGCCCGCCGAGCAGGTCATGGCCCGGGTGGCGGAAATCGAGCGGCGGCGGAAACAGAAGGTGGAGAAGGACCGGAAGATCGCGATGCACAACGCGGCGGCGGCGCGGCTGATACGGACGGGGGGCAAGCTCCTGCTGTACGCCGACCAGCCGCGGTACGATACGGAGTTCGTCAAGCTGATCGCCCAGCAGGCCAAACAGAAGTCCAGAAGCTTCGCGGTCCTGCTGGAGGCCCTCAAGGCGGAGGTCCCCAAGCTGCCCCTGCGGCGGGCCCGGGTTTACTACGGAGCGTTGAAGGAGCTGGGCATGCGCCTGCGATTCCATCGCTTCGAGTACCGGGACTTCACCAAGCCGCACATCCGTGTCGCCGCCAACAGCAGCTACGGTCGGCAGCGCGGCAAGCCCCAGTGGCGCTACCCGGGCATCGAACTGCTGGAGGTGGTCAACCTTCTGGCGCCCAAGGCCAGCCAGCCCGGGCTGAACATCCCCTCCAAGGCCGACGTCGACAAACGAGACCCGGACGAGAAATAGGCGAGTAGCGACCGGCTGAGCTCGTGTCCCAGTCCCCACGCGATACCCTCCTGATCTGTGCACTGACCGCCGCCGATGCCGGCGAGATGCGGCGGCAGATGGACGCAGCGGCCGCAGGCGGCGCCGACGCCGTCGAGTGCCGCCTGGACCTGCTGTCCGTCCCCCCGGACGATGCGGCGCTGCGTCGGCTGCTCCATGATGCGCCCCTTCCGGTCATCGCCACCAACCGCGCCCAGAGCCAGGGCGGGCGCTTCGCCGGCGACGAGCGCCGACGACTGGGAATCCTCCACCGTGCGATCGAGCTCGGCGCGACGTACGTCGACATCGAGGCCGAGGCCGACGCGCCGTCCGTGCCCCCGCAGCAGACCATCCGAAGCTACCACGACTTCGCCCGCTGCCCGGCGTGCCTCGACAAGCTCGTCGCCGACCTGGACGCCGGACCGGCGGCGGTGAACAAGGTGGCGTTCGCGGCCGGAACGTGCAACGAGTCGTTCCGCGCCCTGGACGTGCTGCGCCGTTGCCGCAAGCCCACGATCGCCCTGGCGATGGGCGAGGCGGGCATCGCCAGCCGGATCCTGGCGCGGAAGCTCGGGGCGTTCGGAAGCTTCGCCAGTCTCGCCGCCGGTGCGGAGTCCGCCCCCGGTCAGCCCACGCTGGAGCAGTTCCGCCGCCGGTTCCGCTGGGATGCTCTCGGTGCCGAGACGCGCGTCTACGGGGTGATCGGTTTTCCCGTGGGGCACTCGATGAGCCCCGACATCCACAACGCCGCCTTCGAGGCCGTCGGGCACGACGGCGTGTACGTGCCGCTGCTGGTCCGCCCCGGGGCGCCGTGCTTCGACGCGACGGTGGACGCCATCCGCCGACGGGACTGGCTTGACTGGCGCGGGCTGAGCGTGACGCTGCCGCACAAGGAGAACGCCCTTGCCTATGTGGGCCCGTCGCAGTGCGACGAGCTCACCGTGCAGATCGGCGCGGTCAACACGATCGCCTTCGGCGACGACGGGCAGCTGTACGGGACCAACACCGACTACGCCGCCGCCCTCGATGCCCTCTGCGCCGCGATGGGCATCGCGCGGGAGGATCTGCGCGGCCGGGGCGTCGCCGTGCTCGGCGCCGGCGGGGTGGCACGGGCAATCGTGGCCGCCCTGGCGCACTACGGCGCCGAGGTCACCGTCTACAACCGGACCGTGCAGCGCGCCCAACGTCTGGCGGCCGAGTTCTCCCTGCGCCACGGCGCGCTGGACGACGCCGTCGCCGCCGATGCGGAGATCGTCATCAACTGCACGCCGCTCGGGATGCACCCCGAGTCGGACGCCACGCCGCTTCGGCGTCTGCCCGGCACGGCCCGCGTCGTGTTTGACACCATCTACAACCCCGTCGAGACCCGCCTGCTGCGCCAGGCGGCGCAGGCGGGCTGCCGCACCGTTTCAGGGCTGGACATGTTCGTCAACCAGGCGGCGGCGCAGTTCGAGAGCTGGCTGCCGCACCCGGCCCCGCGTGATGCCATGCGCCGTGTCGTCCTTGAACGCCTCGGGGCGTCCTGAAATCGTCCAGCAGCCATCGCGCGACAAATCCGCGATCCTGCCAAGCCGCTAGCGGCTTCGCAGAGGCGTACACGCGCCAGCGACGCGGTACGACGCTATTCACTGACAACCGACCAGCGCTTCGGGTCACCACGGATTGCGACGGACGAGAACGCTGCGCGCGGCGACGTCGTCGTCCAGTTCGCCCCAGACGGCGCGCGCCTCGGTCGTGTCATCGCAGGGAACGAACAGGGCGCTGCCGCTTCCGGAGACGCACACCGGCTGCTCCAGGCGCGCTGCAATCCGCCCGCGCAGGTGACCCAACGCCGGGCAGACGCGCTGGGCCGGAGCGGCCAGATCGTTGACCAGCGACTCGCGCCACCGCGACGGCGGGTCGTCGCCGACCGCCACCGGCGTCCGCGACGGCGGGGGCGACGAGCCACCGGCGTCGAACGCCCGGTACACCTCTTCGGTGGGGCACGTCAGCTCCGGCAGCACCAGCACGACCGGGAAATCCCGCAGGTCGACCTGCTCAACCTGTTCGCCGCGTCCCGTAATGCGGCATGCCGGACCGTTGAGAAACAGCGGCACGTCGCTTCCCAGCTCCGCGCCCAGCGCCGACAGCTCGGCGTGCGACAGGCCCAGCTCCCACAGGGCGTTGAGCCCCATGAGCGTCGCCGCGGCATCCGACGAGCCGCCGCCCAGACCCGCGCTCGGGGGGATGTGCTTGCTCAGGCGGATATCCGCCCCGCCCCCGGCGGGACGGCGGCGGCGCAGCAACTCCGCCGCCCGGCAGGTCAGATTCCGCTCATCCGGACCGCAGTCGGCCCCGTCGCACGCGAACGTGAGCCGTCCGTCGCCGCGGGCGGCGAGGTGCAGCTCGTCGTACAGTGTGACCTTGACGACCAGCGAGTCGATCCCGTGGAACCCGTCTTCGCGGCGCGGACCCACCCGGAGGTCCAAGTTGATCTTCGCCGGGGCGCGCAGCGTCAGGACCCCGGCATCGTGCATCGACGTGCGGGCCCGCGGAGGCAGGACGGTCATCGTGCGATCGGCCTCGGCCATGACCCAAAGTGTGCGTAAGGCGCACGCGCCCTGCAAGCCGCTGCTGCTCGGCAGCGGCGCCGTCCCCCGCATCCCGGGCGCCGGCACCCGCCGTGTGAATCTCTTTCAGGCCTGGTGGAGGCCCTGGCGATTGTACGAGCTGTCGCCGTCGCCCAGGTGCGTCTCGAACAGGGGCAACCCCTTGCGGGCGCGTCGAGCGTAGGCGCGCACGCGGGTTTCCCTGTATTGCTGGGCGACTTCTTCCGGCTGGTCATTGGACCCGTAACGACTCGGACGAAATCCTCGCACTTGCCCACCTCGCTTCGTACTGCAACATGTGCACGACCGCTCCTTCACAGCCACGCAAGATGAACCGCCGGACCTCCATGCCCGAAAGGCTACCGCTGTATTATTCTTGCCCCCATGACCCTCCGGGGCAAGGAAAAACTGCATTTTTTTGCATCCCTCCCGGTCGCCACGAGAACCGTTTCAACGCCGCCCAAAACCGCGGGCCCGAGCCATGCGCCGCCCGGGGCGGCGCTCAAGCGCCGGGGCGCGCCGACCCCGCGACGGGGCTGTCGCCTATTGGTCGTTCCGGCGGCACGCGAGCGGCATGTCGCACTCGGCCGCCATGTCCAGCAGCTCGCGGTGCTCCAGGTCGTCGAGACGCTTGCCCCGCTCGTCGAGCTTCTCGTTGAACTTGATGCACTTCTCCTGCATGGACTCGTGCGTCTGCTGCGAGCCGCCGAGCAGGTGGAAGTTCTTTCCGCTGGTCAGGCGGACCTCGCCGTCTTCGTTGTCCAGCCCGAGCCCCAGCAATCGACGTCTGCGCCGTTCCTGTACCACCGCATCGCTCCCGTTCCACGCGTTCCCGACACCGATGAGCTTACCACACAACCCGCGGCCTGACACCCCCGTAATGGGGCGAACCCCGCCTTCCGACGGTCGGGCGGCGCCGACAACCGCCAAGCCGTGGCAGGCAGGGACGCCGCACGGCTCCTTTCGCCCGCGCACGAGGTGGACGCGGCCGCAGCAACTCCTATAATGTCCGGCCATGACAGAATCCGAGGACAACCCGAGCGACCGTCCGGCGCGGCCCCGTCGCCGGTGGCGCAAGCACCTGATCCGCACGGCGATCATCGCGCCGCTCGTCGCGGCCGCGGTGTGTTACATCGGCGTCAAGGACCGCTGGTTCAAGCCCCCGTATCCGGATGCCGGCAAGGCCGTCTGCTGGCTCATCGGCGGGCAGGAGGAGGCGTACAACTTCGACGAGGTCGTCGCCGGCCGCGTCTACCGCAGCGGTCGACCGGACGAGCGCCTCTACCGCTACGCCGCCGAGAAGTACGGCGTCCGGAAGGTCGTGCGCCTATGCGGTCCGGAGCACACGGACTTCATCCCCCTGCCCCCCGACGACCTGAACATGGACGTGACGATCCTCTCGTGGGAGTCGAGCATCATCCCCCCCCCGACGAGCTGCGGGGGGTGCTGGACATCTTCGACGACGACACCCCGGCGCTGGTGCACTGCTCGGCGGGCGTTCACCGCACCGGATACGCCGTCGGCGCCTACCGCGTGCTGCGGCAGGGCTGGTCGGCCGAGCGGGCACGCGAGGAAATGCAGCGGTTCAGTTGGAAGGACCTGTCGGAAAACGAGTTGTACATCCACCTGGGGCGACTGGCCCGCCGGCGCGACGGCGCGGCTCAGGCCTCCAGGTAGCACAGCACGCGCTGGTCCAGCACATTGGCGTTGATCTGCGGCCTGCCGCTCAGAGCGTCCGGCTCGAGGACGCGGACGGCGTCGGCCCAGGCACCGGCCTCCGGCGCCAGCTCGGTCAGCTTGTTCGCCCCGCCGGCCAGCAGGTCCGTATTGAGCCGGTTGCCCTCGCGGTCGCCGAACAGGGCGAAGTAGAGGATGTCCAGCTCGACGAGTTGGCTGAAGAAGTGCGTCCCCATCGACACGTCCGGGGTGACGTTCTCGCCCATCGCTACCAGCTCGCACATGATTGAGACGGTGGAGATGTCCGCGAACTGCACGGGAATGCCCAGCGACGGCGTGGTCGTGCCCCACCGACCCGGGCCGATCAGCATGTACGTCCGCCCGGCCTCTGCGCCGTCGACCGAGGCGCCCGCGCCGGGCTCGGGGTGCGTCAGCCGTCCGATCAGCCGCGCCACGGCGTAGCGGTCCGGGATGGGCAGCTTATCGTACACCGACGGGACGACGTAGATGATCCGGTCGATGTGTCCGCTACGGCTTCGACCCAGCACGGCGCCACGGGCCTCCAGAAGACACTTCTCGTCCGGCAGGTTCTCCGGCGGCGGTTCGATCGCCCCGCCCTCGCGGACCTGCAAGGGGCGGCACTGAAGCATGTTGATCCTGTACCCGCCTTCGGGGGTCGACTCCCCGCTCGCGGCGTCGACGAGATTGACGCTGAACTCGATGTCCACCGGGTATTCGTAGGCCCGCTGGAGCGTCGCGAGCATCTCCCGCATGTCCGCGACGAAGTCCGTACGGGAAAACAGATTGTCGAACGTCAGTACCAGTGCAGCCGGGTCGTCCAGCCCGACGCGCCGGGCGACCTGCTGGTCGCGCGTGGCGAACATGTCGATCGGCAGCCCCTCGCTGCGGGCGACGACGTCGGTGAACCGTTTGGAAACCAGCCGGTTGGCCTCCAAGTCCAGCACGTCCACCTTGCGCTGTGAGTACTGGCGGATCTGGTCGAAGTCGCCTTCGGGCCTGCGGTCCGGGGCGTTCAGCGCGACCAGGCGGGTGTAGTCGTCGTCGCTCCGCTCGACGGCGCGCGTCCCCAGCCCGAAGGCGAGCCGCAACACGCCGGCGGCGGGGTCGATCTGAGGACTCCAGACGTAGGGGTTGAACGAGAACCCCACCCCCGCCGCCTGCGGGTAGTACAACTGCCGCCCGTACATCGCCCCGCTGACGCGCTGGACCAGCAATGCCATCTGCTCGTCCCGGTCCAGCAGCCCGCGCTCGGCGCGGTAGCGCAGGGCCCGCTCGGACATGCTGGAGGCGTAGATGGCGCGGACCGCGGCGAGGAAGTTGTCCAGCCGCGCCTGGCGCGGTCCCTGATTCACGCAGAAGACGCTGTCGTACTTTCCCGCGAAGGCGTTGCCGAAGTTGTCCTCCAGCAGGCTCGAGGAGCGCACGATGATCGGCGACTGCCCAAAGTAATCGAGCATGTCCTCGAACTGCTGGCGGACGTAGTCGGGGAATTCGCCGGTGAGCATCCGCTGGCGGGCCTGCTCGGCGCCTTCCAGGAAGCTTCCCGGGTCGCGCTGCTTGGCGCGGGTCCACCACAGCCCGTTGCGAACGAGATACGTGTAGAACACGTCCGACCCGACGTAGAACGAGTCGTGACGCTCCAGCAGGCGGTTCCAGCGCGGGTCGGCCTGGGCGAGAATCGCCCGCGCCAGCAGCATGCCCACGCTCTTGCCCCCGATCAGCCCCGTCCCGACCATCCGCCGCCCGATCGCCAGCACGTCGGTCAGCGAGAAGTACCGCTCGGCCAGGGCGAGCACGCGCTCGTCGCGCGAAACGGCCATCCGCAGCAGACGACGGAGGATCGATGCGGCTTCCTCGCTGCCGGCAGCGCCCCGGGGGGGTTCCTCGATCGCGCGCTCGCCGGCGACGAACGTCCGGTCCCACAGCCCGGTCGGGAAGGTCGCCGCGTCCTGACGCAGCCAGGGGTTCTGTGTGAGAATCTCCGCGATGACCGTGCTGTGTGTGATCGTGCGGAAGTTCTCGCCGTCGCGCTCGTGGAGCATGTGCATCGTCGGCGAGTGACGCCCCTGGACCTTCCACGGATGAACGTACTGCCTGCCCTCGTGACGGTAAACGTCCATCAGAATCTGTGCCGTCTCGGCAATGGTCGCCGTCGTGTGCGCCGCGTGCGTCTGACGCATCAGCAGGAAGTACGCCAACGCCCCGACGTCGTAGATGTACGGGCAGGTCAACATGAAGAAATTCGCCAGCATCTGGTCGCTGTACCAGTCGGCCGCCAGGTCGCTGAGGCAGTCGAAGACGTAGTACGCCCGCGCCCCGTTGTCGGCGATGACATGGTGGATCTCGCCGAGGAACGCCTCGAACCCCGCCGTCGCATCCAGCGGGAAGACCCGGACGCCGTCGCCGGGCTCCATCAGCGGCGGGTGCTTGGCGAAGCGAAAGTAGACGCACGGATACCCCAGCCGCCGCGCCGCGGACGCGTACGCCGGCAGAAAGGCGCGATAGTCTTCCACCGACTCCACGTGCCAGACCACGTTGTCCCCGGCCATCAGCCCGCGAACCACGTCGTCCAGCCCGGTCAGGCCCGTGCTCAGTTGCGTATCCATCTGGGGCATCGGTACACTCTCCGTTCGGCGCGCCCGCTGTTGCTATCATACTGCCGGGGCGGCCCCATAAGCGGCGATGGACGGTTCTATTGCGACTTCTTATGAACGTCCGGCGGCTCGGGGCCCTACAATCCGGGACTTGGCGTGCATCATACCCGGCGCAGGAGCCCGGCGAAGCGCCCTGCACAGCGAGACTTCTGAGGAATTTCTGAGGAGACGATCCGATGTCCGAGCAATACGTCGATGACATCATGGCCCAGGTCGCCCAGCGCAACCCGGGCGAGGACGAGTTTCACCAGGCGGTTCGTGAGGTGGCCGAGTCGGTCGCCCCGGTCGTCGACAAGCGCCCCGAGCTGGCCAAGGCGAAGATTCTCGAGCGGATGATCGAGCCGGAGCGGCAGATCATGTTCCGCGTACCATGGCTCGACGACAACGGCGACGTACAGGTCAACCGCGGGTTCCGGGTGGAGTTCAACAGCGCGATCGGCCCGTACAAGGGCGGTCTGCGGTTCCACCCGTCGGTCTACCTGGGGATCATCAAGTTCCTCGGCTTCGAGCAGATCTTCAAGAACGCCCTGACGACCACCCCCATCGGCGGCGGCAAGGGCGGAAGCGACTTCGACCCCAAGGGCAAGAGCGACAACGAGGTCATGCGCTTCTGCCAGAGCTTCATCAGCGAACTGTTCCGCCACATCGGACCGTACACCGACGTCCCGGCCGGTGACATCGGCGTCGGCGGACGCGAGATCGGGTATATGTTCGGCCAGTATAAGAAGCTCACCAACACCTTCACCGGGGTGCTGACGGGCAAGGGCATCGGGTGGGGCGGCTCGCTCGTCCGCACCGAGGCGACCGGATACGGGCTGGTCTACATCGTCACCCGCGCGCTGGGCGACCGGGGCGAAAACTGGAACGACAAGCGCGTCGTCGTCAGCGGGTCGGGCAACGTGGCGATCTACGCCACGCAGAAGGCCCAGGAGCTCGGCGCCAAGGTCATCGCCCTGTCCGACAGCAGCGGGTACGTCGTCGACGAGGACGGCATCAAGCTCGATACCGTCAAGGACATCAAGGAGGTCCGCCGTGGGCGCATCCGCGAGTACACCGAGCAGCACGCCTCGGCGAAGTACACCGAGGGATGGGAAGGCATCTGGTCCGTCCCGTGCGACGTGGCGCTGCCCTCCGCGACGCAGAACGAGATCGACGGCGACGCGGCCAAGCGGCTCGTCGACAACGGTTGCATCGCCGTCGGCGAGGGCGCCAACATGCCCTCCACCCCCGACGCCGTCGACGTGTTCCAGGAGGCCGGGATCATCTTCGTCCCCGCCAAGGCCGCCAACGCCGGCGGCGTGGCGACCAGCGCGCTGGAGATGACGCAAAACTCGATGCGCCTGGACTGGAGCTTCGACGAGGTCGACGCCAAGCTCAAGGGCATCATGAACGCCGTTTACGATCAGGCCTCCGGCGCGGCCGAGCAGTACGGCAGGAAAGGCGACCTGGTCGCCGGGGCAAACATCGCCGGTTTCGTCAAGGTCGCCGACGCCATGCTCGCCCAAGGCGTGGTCTGATCGACGCCGGACAATCTGCGATTGCCCGTATCCCGAGTCGGGCCCCGAAGGGCCGGAGGTTGGTGCCCGGGGCGGAGGCCGACGCGCCTTGTACCCCGGCCCGAAGGGCCGGAGGTTTGTAGCCGGGGGCTTTCAGCCCCCGGAAGCAGCGGCTGGAGCCATGCCGGGGCGGAGGTCCGGCAGGAAACCCACTCGCCCCGTCGAGGCGAGATCGGTTTGGCCTGTTCCGGGGGCTTGGCTTCGCCCGCGCCCCCGGCTAACGACCTGCCGGGCCTTCGGCCCGTTGGGCAATCGCTATGTACTTACTGGACACTGCTTAGCGCGCAGGCGGCTTGCGGACCGACGCGACGAAGTAATCGACCAGCGAGGCGCCCGTGACCGCCACGACGAGACCGACCAGTCCCCCACGCAGCAGCGCCACGTCGCCCCACGCCGCCAGGGGCCCGACGGCCAGCGTGCAGGCCAGGGCGACGGCGGCGGCGCCCTGGACAATGGCCTTGAGCTTGCCCGTGGCGCGCGCGGCGACCTTGCGCCCCCCCAGGATGCACGTGATGCGGATGTAGGCGACGGAGACGTCGCGGATCGCCAGGACGAGCAGCACCCACCAGGGGCTGACGCCCGCCGCGGCCAGGCCCGCGTAGGTCACCAGGCGCGAGATCGAGTCGCAATACGGGTCGAGCAGCTCGCCGAAGCGGCTGGTCACCTCCCACCGCCGCGCCAGCAGCCCGTCGGTCAGGTCGCTGACCTCGACGCTCACCAGCAGCGCCACGGCCGCCCACGCCGCGACCGACGCGGCGCCCGCACCGGCCAGCAGACCCGCACCCGCGCCCGCCAGCGGGACGCGGACCACCGTCACGGCCACGACCAGCGATCGGCGGGCGGCGCGGGTCATGGCGTTACTTGTCGCCCTCGATGCGCGTGATCATCAGCTCCCAGCCGTTGGCGGTCTGCGGCTCATCGGCGCCGGGGGCGGTGAGCGTCTGGCCGGGCTCGACGGTCGCCACATCGACGGCGGCGTCGGCGAACCGCCCGCTGTCGTCGGCCTCGAAGGCGTGCTCGAAGCTGTGGGCGAGGAAGTCGGCGGAGACGCCGTGCAGCGCCCCGACGGTCATCTCGATGCGGGTGACGCGCCGGAAGCCCTGGTTCTCGGCGACCTGGCGCACCTGCGGCCAGAGCTCCTTAGCCAGTCCGTGTTCGTGCATGCTTCGCCTCACTCTTCAAAAACAGCAGGAATTCATGGGATACAGGGGATACAGCTTGCTTTTATAGCGGGGATGAACACGCCCGGACGGGTGCCCGTATGGGCAGATCAACGCGGATGAACTATATTGTTTTCCCTCTGCGTTCATCGGCGTTCATCCCCGCTATTTTGACGAGGAGAAGTCGTTATCCCCTGCATCCCCTGCATCCCTGCTATTTGGTTTTGTCGTCTTCGCCGAGCGCAGGACGTCCTCGACGAGTCGGACCCCCGCGGCGGTCAGGTCGTCCAGCGCGGCGGCGAGCTCGTCGCTGAGCGTCCGCCCGTAATCGACGACCTTCGGCTGGATCGCCAGCACGCGGACCTCCGCGGGACGGTGGAAGAACCGCGCCACGAGTGTCAGCGTCTCGTTGAACGGCGCGTCGTGCATGCTGGCGCGGTGCTCGGCGGGCAGGTCGCAGAGCTGCTGCGGCGTGACGGCGCGGTGCTCGCCGGGGGCGAGCTTCATCTCGGCCGAGTCGAACACGACCAGCCGCGTCGCGTCCTCGATCACGTTGATGAGGTTCAGCCCCCCGGCGCCGCCGTCGACGAATTCGACGACCTTGGGCCAGTCGCGCGCCTGCTGCACGCGCTGGAGCACGCGCACGCCGACACCGTCGTCGCGCATCAGGACGTTTCCGATTCCCAGGACGGTCAGGTCGCTCATCGGCGCTCACTGTACCGCGCGGTTCGGGCGCGCACCAGCGGCAGGTCGGTTACAGCGAGCCCTTGGTGGAGGGGACCTCGCCGCCGCGGTCGGGGTCGACGCCCTTGGCCTGGCGCAGCGCCTGAGCGAGCGCCTTGAAGATCGCCTCGGCGACGTGGTGGTCGTTGACGCCGTAGGGGACGTTGACGTGGACGTTCATGCCCGCCGTGGCGGCCAGGCGGCGGATGAACTCCTCGACGAGCTGCGTGTCGAACGTTCCGATCTTGTCGCCGGCGAAGCGGACGTTGTACACGACCGCGGCGCGTCCCGACAGGTCCACCGAGACATTCGCCAGCGCCTCCTCCATGGGCACGCTGGCCGAGCCGTAGCGGGTCAGACCCGCCTTGTCGCCCAGAGCCTCGTCCAGCGCCTCGCCGAGGCAGATGGCGACGTCCTCGGCCGTGTGATGGTCGTCCACCTCCAGGTCGCCGGTCGCCTTGACGGTCAGGTCCGACAGGGAGTGCTTGGCGAGATGGTCGAGCATGTGGTCGAGGAAGCCGATGCCGGTGGCGACCTCGGACGTGCCCGACCCGTCCAGATCCAGCGTCAGCTCGATCCGGGTCTCTTTCGTCTTGCGGGTGATTGTCGCTTTTCGGTCGTTCATTTTTGTGTTCGACGTTTGGGGTTCGACGTTCGGGGTTCGACGTTCGACGCTGCACATTAGGCAACGATGCTCAATGATCGACGCTTTGAGGTTGCCGGTCAACTGTTCGGGGATGTTTGTTGGGGGCAATTGCTGCCCACGCCAATCTGGCGATTGCGGCGCAGGCTCGCAACGAGACCTTTCGTCAGCCCGCGAACGCGATCACCTAGATCGTATGCTCGGCATACATGGTCATGTTCCAGATAGCCAAGTTTCTCCGCGGCGATCAATTGCGTCTCCGTTTCGTTAAGAGACCCCAACGCCATGTCAAGAAAACGAAGAAAATCGGCCTTGCTGGAGCGGCCATGACCTTCGGCGATGTTGCTGGCGACGCCGACCACCGCCCTTCGGACTTGGGCCCGAAGGCCGAATCGCTCGTCGGGGGGAAAGGATCGGGTCAGCTTGTAGACTTCGAGCAGCAGATCCATGGCCGCCTGCCATGCTCGCAAGTCCCGATATGACTTGATGGCGGCCAATCCGCGCTCCCCAAGATGTTCGGCGACCTTCCTGGCGCTCGTTCCGGCCTCAAACACTCCACGCCGCCCGTCACCCGTCGAACATCGAACGTCGAACACCGAACGTCGAACGTTTTACATCAGCGCCTTCAGCAGCGCGGCGTTCTGCTCGTCGGTCCCGACGGTGATCCGCAGCTTGTCGTCGAGGCGCGGGGCTTGGAAGTATCGAACCAGAATGCCGGAATCCTTGAGCATCGCGTGGACCGCGGCGGCGTCGCCTCCGCCGGGTCGGGCCAGCACGAAGTTCGCCTGCGAGTCCCACACCCGCCAGCCCATCGCCCGCAGCCCTGCCGTCAGCTCCGCCCGGGCGGCGCGGACCCGCTCGACGTTGGCGTCCTTCCAGTCCGCGTCGCGCAGCGCCGCTGCGCCCAGGGCGGCCGGCAGGGCGCCGACGTTGTAGATCTGCTTGGTTTTGCACAGCGCCTCCAGCAGCGCCGGACGGGCGACGGCGAAGCCGACGCGCAGCCCGGCCAGCGAGTAGCCCTTCGACAGCGTCCGCAGGACGATGACGTTGTCACAGCGCTCGACCAGCCCCAGGGCGGTCTCGTCGGCGAAGTCCACGTACGCCTCGTCGACGACCAGCAGCCCCGAAAGCCGTTCGGCCAACTCGCCCAGTTGCTCCGTCGGCGCCGCCGTGCCCGACGGGCTGTTCGGGTTGGCCACGAACGTCACGGCCGCGCCGGACTCGGCGAGCGCGTCGACGGGAAGGGCGTAGTCCTCGCCGTAGGGCACCTCCAGGGGACCGGCGGTCTCGACCTGCGCCTGGGTGCGATAGTAGGTGAACGTCGGGACGGGGCAGGCGACGAGCCGCCGGGGCGCGCACGCGGCGCGGGCGATCATCATGATCGCATCGTCGCTCCCGTTGCCCGGAAGGATCCACCCGGGCGGAACGTCCATCGCCTCGGCCGCCGCTTGGCGGAGCACACCGGCCGTGGCGTCCGGGTAGACCCGCAGCGTCTCGGCGTCGAACGTGGCCAGGGCCTCGGCGACCCGCGGCGAGGGGGGGTACGGATTCTCGTTGGTGTTGAGCTTGATGACCTCGGCGCCGGCGGGCGGCTGGGCACCGGGGACGTAGGCGGCCATCTGCTCGATATTGTCGCGGAAGAAAGACATAACGGCGGGTCTTAGGTCTTAGGTCTTAGTGATAGGGCTGAGGCCTGAGAACTGAGGGCTGAGGTTACCGAGGCGGCGTTTTACCCTCGAGTTTCATAATCAGGCCCTTGACGATCCTTTGCACTTCGTCGGCAATTGTGATCAGTTTCGCTGTCTTGTCGGCACTGGCGAATCCCAGTTGTTGGGCCAAGATGATCTGGGTCTCCACTTCGCTGGCGGATGCCCTCGCAATATCGAGAAACCTTACATAGTCGTGCTTGGATCTGCGTCCATGTCCTTCGGCGATGTTGCTGGGAACACTCACCGCCGCGCGACGGACTTGCGCAGTTAGCCCGAAGCGTTCGGCGCTTGGGAAAGCCGCCGTCAGTTTATAGGTTTCACAGGCCAGCTCCATTGCCCGTGGCCAGGCTATCAGCCCTTTGAAGCCGCTGTTTTGCCCCACACTCATGGACCTTTCCTCTGCCCTCAGCCCTCAGTCCTCCGCTCGACCGCCGCGGCGTGGGCGGTCAGCCCCTCCCGGCGGGCGAAGTCGGCCACGTCCGCCGCGTCGGCGGCCAGAGCGTCGGCGTCGTAGCGGACCACGCTGGAGGCCTTGAGGAAGTCGTTGCAGCTCAGCGGACCGGAGAACCGCGCCGTCGTGCCCGTGGGAAGCACGTGCGACGGTCCCGCGTAGTAATCGCCCACCGGAACGGGCGTGTGGGCGCCGACGAAGATCGCCCCGGCGTTGCGGATTCTCGCCAGGGCGCCCTCGTCGTCGGCCGTGATGATCTGAAGGTGCTCCGGGGCGAAGGCGTTGGCGACGTCCGCCGCGGCGTCCAGGTCGGGCGCGACGATGACGACCGAGTACTTGTCGATGCCGTGGCGTGCGGCGTCGGCCCGACCCAGTGCGTCGAGCTGCCTGTCGATCTCGGCGGCGACGGCGCCGGCCAGTCCGGGCGAGGTCGTCACCAGCACGGCCGATCCGGGGTCGTGTTCCGTCTGGGCGAGCATGTCGACGGCGACCCAGGCCGGCTCGGCGGTCTCGTCGGCGACGATGAGCACCTCGCTGGGCCCGGCGATGGCGTCAATGCCGACGCGTCCGAACAACTGGCGTTTGGCCTCGGCGATATAGGCGTTGCCCGGCCCGACGATCTTGTCCACCCGGGGGATGTCGTCGGTGCCCACCGCCGCGGCCGCCAAGCCCGCAACGCCGCTGACGCGATACACCGTCCGCACGCCCAGCAGCTCGGCCACCGCCGCGATCATCGGATGCACCGAGCCGGCGTGCGTCGGCGGGGAGATCATCACGACCTCGCCCACGCCGGCGACCTGCGCGGGAATCACCGTCATCAGCACGGAGGACGGATAGACCGCCCGCCCGCCGGGCACGTAGACGGCCGCGCGATCGACCGGCGTGTAGCGCACGGCCAGTTTCCGCCCGTCGCGGGACAGCTCCGGCGGGTCGGCGATGCGGATGTGCTCCTGGTACGCGCGGATGTTGGCGGTCGCCCGCTCGATCAGCCCGATGAACCGCCCGTCGCGCTTGCGGAAGTCGTCCAGGGCGCCCGCCATCTCGTCGCCCGGTACGCGAATCCCGTCCGGCGTGAGCGTCACGTCGTGCAGGCGCGCGGTCTGCTCGATGACGGCGTCCGTTCCGTCCCGCTCGACGGCCTCGATCGCCTCGGCCACCGTCTGACGCACCGCGGCGCGGTCGCGGCGCTGTGCGCCCGAGGCGGTCAGGTTCCCTTCGGTCAGCCGCTCGATGGCGCGAAGCACGCGCGCATCCTCCAGCGGTCTGTCGGACTGGATGATCTCGACGGGCATGGCGAGCGTACTGTAGGCGCGGGCGGGCGCTTTTGCAACGCCGGCGGGCGCGGCGGGCATTGCGGCGCCGCCCTCGAGGGGGCATAATGCAGGCGGGCACCCCGCCGAGATCGCACGGGAACTTCGCCGCGCGTGGCGCATCGAACAGGAAACGCGCCACGACGTGCCTCCGCGAGGGCGCCGGGCAGCGCGGGAGGACGGTCGATGAAGCGTGCCAGCCAATGTGGACGAATGACGCGCCTTGCGGCGGGGCTCCTTGCGCCGCTGCTCGGCGCGGCGACGCTGTTGGGGCTCGCGGCGGGACCGGCCCGCGGCGAGAAGCCCATCGCAGTCCTGGGGCTCGTCCGCGCCGCCGGACGGGTGACCCCGGCCGCGGGCGGCGAGACCGTCAAGGGCCTGCACCTGTCCCCCCAGCGCCGCGTGGGCCTGGCGCACGTCCTGACCGACGGCGCGGGCTTCCGCTGGGACATCCAGCAGTACGGAACCGTCGGAAACGGGACGAACAACGCCTACGGGCACGGGATGTTCTGCCAAATCAGCGGCAACACCGTCCGCGCCTCGGACGGACAGGCGCGCCTCAGCGCCGACGGCCGCGAGATCGAGATCGGCCCGCACCAGGACAACACCGGGCTCCGCGTCTATCGGCGGGTCCGCGTCTACGAGGACCGGGCGCTGGCCCGCTGGCTGGACATCTTCGAGAACCCCACGGGCAAGCCGATACGGGTTCCCGTCGAGATTCGCAGCAACATCCCGTACGGGATCGGCAAACGCGTGGGCAGCGAAGGCCGCGCCGTGGACCGCGACGCTTGGGCGTTCATGACCGAAAGCGGTCGTCCCGAACGCTCCCCGGCGCTTCTGCACGTGGTCCGTGGGGAGCACTCGAAGCTCAAACCGCAGATCACGTTCCGGGGCAACAGCATCCACGTACAGTGGCAGCTCGAGATCCCGGCGCGGTCCAGCGTCGTGCTGTGCACGTTCCAGTCGCAGGACCACAAGCTGAACGCCCACCGCCGCCGGTTGCGCGGCTTCCGCGTCAGCGACCTGCTCCGCGACCTGCCGGCGGCGGCGCGGCGGCGCATCGTCAACTTCCGCGTGGGCACGTTCGTCGCCGACGTCTCGCTGGACCGGTCGGAGCGGGCCGACGTTCTGGTCACCGCCGACGGCGACCCCATGCACGGGCAGGTGCTCAACGAAGCGTTCACGCTGTCGACGTTTTTCGGCTCGATGAAGCTGCCGGCCGACCGCGTGATCGGCATGGCGGTCGCCGAGGACGGCGTCCGGGTGCTGACGACCGACGGGCAGGTGGTCTCGGGGACGCTGGCGGACCAGCCGATCCGCATCGACCTGCCGGACGGGCGGGGCGAGCTGGCGCTGCCCGTCGCGAAGATCTCCCAGTGGTCCTACCGCATCAGCGAGGACCGCCCGTTGGAGATTCCGTTTTCCGGCCCTGCGGTGGAACTGCGCAGCGGGGACCGCCTGGCGTTCGCCGCCGAGGCGACGGCGCTTTCGCTGCGGACGCGGCACGGGACGGTCGCCCTGGACGCCGCCGCGATGCACGAGGTTCGCCTGGACAACGAGGACAACGGCGTGCACCGGGCGGTCTTCGTCAGCGGCAGCGAGCTGGCGGGCTTCCTCGAGCCGGATGACTTGACGTTCGAGCTGAAGCTGGGTCCGCAGTTGTCCGTGTCGCGCGACATGCTGGTGCGGGTTCTGTTCGACCCCGACGTGCGGGACGACCCGACGCTGACCCGCGTGACGCTGACCAACGGTGACGAGATCCGCGGGCGACTCGAAGACGCGCCGCTGCTCGTGGACACCGGGTACGGTTCCGTGAAGCTCGATCCCCGCGACGTGCGGATCCTGGCGCTGGAGCCCGATCAGCCCGGCCGGGCCGTGGTTCAGCTCTTCGATGAGTCCGTTCTCCGCGGCGAACTGACCAACGAGACCCTGGGCGTCAAGATGCTGCCCGGTCCCGAGCTGCGCATACAGACCGTGCTGGTCCGCGGAGTGACGCGCAGCCAGCCCATGTCGCCCGAGGAGATTCGCACCCGCGCCCGCGACTTGGTGGTGCGCCTCGGCGCCGAGAGCTACGCCGACCGCGAGGCCGCCACGAAGGAGCTGGTCGAGCTCGGGGCGGTGATCCTGCCGATGGTGCGCTCGTATCTGGACGTCAATGACCCGGAGGTCCGCCAGCGCCTCGAGCGGGTCGTCGAGCAGATCACAGGCGGTCAGAGCCCGGACGCCGCGGCGCCGGCGCCCGGCGCGCTCCGCACGCTGCTCGAGCGGGGCGGACGTTGAGCGAAGGAACGGTCGATGGGAAACCCGATACCCCCGGGGCGCACGGCGCGGCTCGCGGGCGCGGGCGTCGCAGCCGCTTTGGGCGCTGCGGCGCTGCTCGGCGCCGGCCGCGCCGCCCTCATCCGGGAACCGATTGAAGCAGGCAGCCGGCAGGAAGGATCGTGATGCGCAATCTGATTCTCGTGAGTATCGCCGCGGCGGGCGTGGGGTCGTACCTGGCGAGTCCCGTCGCCCGCGCCCAGGGCGTCCATCTTCCGGAGGACCGCGAGACGTCGTTTACGTGGCAGGTGAACGACGCGGCGGGGTTCCGGTGGGACATCTCGAACAACGCCCACGTCAACGACGGGACGAACGACGCGTACGACGGCGGGATGCGGCTGAAGGTCAACGGCACGTTCGTCGGCGCCTGGGGCAGCGCCCGGCTCAGCGAGGACGGCAACGAGGTCGAGGCCGGTCCGTGGAAGCACGAGTCCCTTCGCGTCTGGCGGCGGGTGTACGTGGACCGGGGCAAGGACGCCGTCGGATACTGCCGGTGGATCGACATTTTCGAGAACGTCGGCAAAGAGGCGCGGACCGTCGACGTCGAGTATTTCTCGGACATGGGCAACTCGGTGCAGCACACGTACACGACCAGCGGCGGGACGCGCCCCGGAAAGGAGGACTGGGGCATCGTCACATCGGATACCGCCGGCAGCTCGTCGCGTCCGGCGGTGGTTCACGTCTTCGCGAGCAAGGGGTCGCGCCACATCCCGCAGTTCACCTGGGAAAGCGACGACCTGCACTGCCGCACAACGCTGGAGATCCCGCCCGGGCGCACGGTGGCGCTGTGCATGATCGAGGCGCAGCGCGGCAGCTTCGCCGCGGGCAAGGAATTCCTCGACGAATTCGACGTGCGGCGCGAGCTGCGGAAGGTTCCGCCCGCGCTGCGCAAGCTGGTGGTCAACATGCAGGGCTCGCTGCTGGCGGTGGGCGCGCTGGAGGTGCCCCGTCACGGCGACCACGACCTGCTGATCCCCACCAGCGGCGACAGCGTGCCCGGGCGCGTCGTCAACGAGCGGTTCACCGTGGCGACCCCGTTCGGCGAGTTGACCTTCCCGGCCGAACGGGTCATGGGCATCCAGTCCCTCGGCGCCGCGTCCCGCGTTCGCGTGGGGCTGGTCGACGGGCAGGTCGTCGTCGGGGAGCTGACCTCCGGGGCGGTGCGGTTCCGCCCCGCGACCGGGGACCAACTGACGGTCCCCCCGGCGGACCTTGCGACGGTGGGCTACCGGGTCTCGCCCGACAAGCCCGAGGAAGTGCGCCTCGCCGAGCCCGTCATCGTCCTGCGATCCGGCGCGCGTCTGGGGTTCTCGCCGGCCGATTTCCCCGGGGCGTTCCTGACCGAGTACGGGCGTCTGAAGCTGGATGCGGACCACCTGCAGAGCGTGGAGCTGACGGGCGTCGACGGGGGGCTCCACCGGGCGATATTCCGCAACGGAACGGTCCTGTCGGGGCTGCTGCTGGACGAGCAAATCGACCTGCCGGTCAAGCTGGGCCTGTCCGTTCGCGTGGGCCGCGGGCGCGTGCGGCGGTTCGTCCTCCCCGCCGAGCAGATCGACAAGCCCTGCGTGGAGCTGACCTTGCGCAACGATGACGTCCTGCGCGGCTACATCGTCGACGAGACGCTGACCGTGCGGACGCGCTACGGGCGGATCGATGCCCGCCCGGACAAGCTCAAATCCCTGTCGCTGGACCCGGCCCGGGGGGTGGGCTACGTCCGCCTCGAACTGCACGATGGGACCAGCGTCTCCGGGCGACTGGTCGGGCGCAGCATCCGCTTCCGCGTCACGCCCGGACCCGTGCTGGACGTCTTCGTGGGCCACATCCAGAACATCTCCTGTCCCGCCGAAGGGCTGACGGGTCCGCCCAAACCGACCTCCCAGCCGGCGTCGCACCCCGCGCCGGACGCGACGACCCGGCCGACGACCCGGCCGGGGCGGCACGCGCTTCGCCTGCGACGATCCCGGGACACTTCGGTCATCAGTGTCGCCGCGCCGCGCGAGGCCGGACGGTCCGCCGCGGGCGCCGCTGAACCGCATGATCGCTGAGTGTGCGGGAAAGACGCCGCAGTCGGACGGCGGTCCACGCGGTGTCGCACGCGGTCCGGGTCCCCGCCGCTTCGGTTGCCGCGGACGCCGGGATGCTTATGATGGACGCCCGGCGGGGACGCGTCGCGGCGCCGGGGACGTCAAGGAGCGATGAACTCGTGCGAATCGCGCTGGCACAGATCAATCCGGTGGTCGGCGACATCGAGGGCAATCGCGACCGCATCGCCGAGGCGATCGACCGCGGAGCCGACGCCGGCGCCGACCTGGTCGTCTTCGGCGAGCTGTCCGTCGTGGGCTATCCCCCGCGCGACCTGCTTCGCAAGGAGCAGTTCGTCGCCGACAGCGTCGCGGCGGTGGAGAACCTGGCGCGTCACTGCACGGACACGGCCGCGCTGGTGGGCTTCGTCCGCCCCGCGCCGGATGAGACGCACCGGCCGCTGCAGAACGCCGCGGCGCTGCTGTCCGACGGCGCCGTCCGCCGCGTCCACGCCAAGCGCCTGCTGCCCACGTACGACGTGTTCGACGAGGCGCGATACTTCCAGCCGGGTGCCGACAGCGGGTGCTTCGATCTCGGCGGCGTGCGCATCGGGCTGACCATCTGCGAGGACCTGTGGGACCCGGCGGCACTGGGGCGCGACCTGTACGCGACCGACCCCGTCGGACGCCTCGCCGCCGGCGGCGCCCGGATCATCATCAACATGGCCGCCAGCCCGTTCGAGACGCACAAGGCGGCCGTGCGCGACGGCGTCTTCCGGCGTCAGGCCGACCGCGCCGACGCCGCCATCGTCTACGTCAACCAGGTCGGCGGAAACGATGAGCTGATCTTCGACGGCGGAAGCTGCGTCGTCGCCGCTGACGGGACGGTCCAGGCCCGCGCCGCCAGCTTCGCCGAGGACCTGCTCGTCGTCGACGTCGGCGCCGGCGCCGCGGCCACGCGCTGCGAGCCGGTCGGCGAGCCGATGGCGCGTCTGATGGCCGCACTGAAGCTCGGACTGCGGGACTACGTCGCCAAGTGCGGGTTCTCCTCGGTCGTGCTTGGCCTGTCCGGAGGGATCGATTCGGCCGTCACCGCGACCCTCGCCGCCGACGCCCTCGGTCCAGAGAATGTCCTGGCGCTGGCGATGCCCAGCCGGTACAGCTCGCAGCACAGTCTCGACGACGCCGAGGCGCTGGCGGACAACCTCGGCATCGAGCTGAAGGTGGTGCCCATCGAGCAGGTGCACGGGGCCTTCGAGCAGGTGCTCGCCGAGCCGCTGCGCGGCGGGAACCTGGAGCTGGCCGACGAGAACGTCCAGGCGCGGATACGCGGGGTGCTGGTGATGGCGGTCAGCAACGCCTTCGGACGCCTGGCGCTGGCGACGGGCAACAAGTCCGAGATGTCGGTGGGGTACTGCACGCTGTACGGGGACATGGCCGGTGGGCTGGCGCCGCTGGGGGACCTGTTGAAGACCACGGTGTTCGATCTGGCCCGACAGGTGAACGCCGAGGCCGGTTGGGCGCGAATCCCCGAGAGCACCCTGACCAAGCCGCCCAGCGCGGAGCTCAAGCCCGCACAGACGGACCAGGACAAGTTGCCCGCCTACGACGTGCTCGATGCGATTCTCTCGCGCTACATCGAGGCGGACCAGACGGCGGAGATGATCATCTCCGAGGGCTTCGATGCGGCGACGGTGCGGCGCGTGGTGCGAATGGTCGACGGCGCGGAGCACAAGCGCCGCCAGGCGGCGCCGGTGTTGAAGGTCACGTCTCGCGCGTTCGGCACGGGGCGGCGCATGCCCATCGCCCAGCGATACCTTCGCCGGGAGGATTAGCTCGTGCAGGTACGCTGCGGACAATGCGGAACGCTGTTCCGGACCGACCGTCCGCTCGCCGAGTCCGCCTGCCCGAACTGCGGTCATCCTGTCGCCGCCGACCCGGAGGCGACCCGGACGGAGCCAGCGCCCGAACAGGACGCCGGCGCGGGCTTTGCCGAGATCGCCCGCAAGCACCTCGGCCAGGCGCTGCACATCACCTGCGGAAAGTGCGGCAGGCATCTGACGGTCGGCGCCCGCCGCGCCGGGCACGAGGGACGCTGCCCGTCCTGCGGCGGACGCATCCGCATCCCCCGTCCGCAGGCCGAAGGCGAAGACGAGCCCGCCCTGCCGCAGACAGCGCCCGACGCCCCCGAACGCCTTCGCATGGACCTCGCCGGCGATTGGGAGATCGTCGCGGCCGACCATCCCGCGCGCGTGGAGGTGGTCCGTCGTCGCCGGCCCCTGGTCGTGATTCTGGCGTCGCTGGTCGTCGCCGGCGCGGGCGTGGGGCTGTGGATCGGCCTGGGAGTGCTGGGCGGGCCCGCCTCCGACGAGGCGCCGCGCGCCCCGGTCGCCACGGACGGGCAGCGCCCGGTGCAGCACGACGACGGGGGCGCGGACGCGCCGCCCACGCCGCCGCGGAGGCCGGAACCGTCCGAACCGCCGGACCCGACTGCCGCCCCGCCCAAACCGCCGAAGCCGCCCGAGACCGCACCGCAATCCCGGCCCGCGCCGGCGAAGTGCGCGCTGGTCGCCACGGAAGCCGCGCTGTTCGCCGCCGACGGGTACCGTCCCGCGCCGCCAGGGCGGGCCTACTGGCGAGCGACGGTACGCCTGACGGCGGGGGACGAGCCGTGGACGCTGCACGCAAAGGGCGGCGACGTGCGGCTCAAGTCCAGCGAAGGGGTGCTTCGGGCTCTGGGCCTGGCGACGGAAGATCCCCTGCGCGACGGTCCGGCGCGGGCGGGGCGAATTTCGGTCCCCCCCGGGGGCGACCAGACCGTAACGTTCGTCTTCGAAGGCCCCGAGGCCCCCGGCGAATCCCGCCTGGAGGTCCGCCGGGCGACACCGGTGGCGCTGGGGACGCTGGCGATGCGCGGGCGAACCGCGCCGCGGGAGCTGCCGGCGACGTTCGTGGAGCGCGGCCCGCGGAATCTCCGGCCCGGTCTGCGCGACCCGGTGATGGCGGCGTTGCAGTCGACGGGCAGGCACGAGCTGCGCCTGGCGCGCGACGGCGAGGCGCTGAAGGTGAGCATCCCCGCTGCGGAGGTCGCCGGGCGGGCGACGCGCCGCCGCCCGGGCCTGTGGGACGCGACGCTGCGGGTCGGGTCCGAGGAGCTGGACTGCGCCCTGCGGTTCTTCGCCGACGGGCGCAGGGCGATCCTGTACCTGTCGGCCGCGCCGTTCCACCAGCTCAGCTACGAGCGAAGGCAATAGCGCGCCAAGCGCGTCTCACAGTCTGCGCAGGTGGAAGCCCCCGTCGACGTTGATGACCTCCCCGGTGGAGAAGCTCAGCAGCCCCTCGGCGACGGCGGCGACGGCGCGGGCGACGTCGCCCGCCCGTCCCCACCGGCGCAGGGGCGTCAGCCCTTCGGCGATCAGGTCGTCGTAGGTCTCGTGCGCCGGGTCGCCCGCCCCGCCGCTGATCATCCCCACGCGGACCTCGTACACGCCGATGCCGTGCTCGCCCAGACGGTCGGCCAGGAGCTTCGTCCACATCGCCAGCGCCGCCCGCGCCACGCAGTGCGGGCCGTGATCCCCGCTGGTCGTGTACGCCGCGATCGAGTTGATCGTCACGATCCGCGGGTTCTCGACCAGCGCGGACTCGACCTGGCGGACCATCTCCCGCGCCACGAGCTGCGTGAGCATCGCGGTCGGCGTCATCGTCGCCTCCACTGCCTCCAGCAGGTCCGCCCCGTCGAGCTCCAGCAGGTCCGCCGGACGCCCCGCCCGTCCCATCGACGCCGCGACGAGAAGGTCTACCCGCCCGAAGGCGTCCAGCACGTTCTCGACGAGCTGCTCGCGTCGCTCGGCGTCGGACAGGTCCGCGCCGAAGGCCTCGGCTCGCGCGTCACCGGCATTCTGCTCGGCCGCCTGTTGCGCGGCATGTGCGGCCGCGCCCGCGTCGCTCTGGGCGGCGGCCTGGCAGGCGACGAACCAGTCGCGGCGGGCGAGCTCGACCGCGACGGCCGCTCCAAGCCCGTCCGTGCCCGTGCACAACAGCCGTGGCTCCATCGCCTCCTGCCTGCGGGCCATCCACGAGCAGCGCTCCCTTGACTCATCAAAGCCGGAGATCATAGTGGTTGACGACGGCTCCAGCGACGGGAGCGCGGCAGAGGCAAAGGGCCTGTGCGACCGGCTCATAAGGCTCGATAAGAACTCGGGTGCTGCCGTGGCCAGGAACAGGGGCGCGGCCGAGGCCTCCGCGGAGCTCCTGGTGTTCGTGGACTCGGACGTCATCCTCTTGCCGGACGCGCTCGGAAAGGTCCGAGAGCTCTTCGTTCGGCGGCCGGACACTGACGCCGCGGTGGGCCGCTACACTGAAACGCCGGCGCGCGCGGGCCTGGTGAACGCATATCACAACTCATTCACCCGCTTCCACCACGACCTTTCACCGGAGGAGATTGACTGGTTCTGGGGCGCGCTGGGAGCGGTGAAGAGG
>JBMCUM010000002.1:0-24567 GCA_048622595.1 Planctomycetota bacterium
GGTCGGCGAAGTCGGAGACGCGCCCGGCCAGTTCGCGCTGGTCATGCTGCAACTGTCGGCGCTGCTCGGCGAGGATCTTCCTGCGTTCGTCCGTCGGCCTATCGGGCTGCTCGCCGGCGCCGTCCGGCTGCTCGGCGGGTTCCTCCGCCGCCTTCGACGGCTCGGCGTCGGATGGGCGATTTGCGCGAAGCGCCTCGATGCGTGCTGTCCGCTCGGCGAGCTTCTGCTCGCGGCGCCGGAGCTGCTCGGCCTCGGCGGCCAGGTCGCGCGTCTTCTCGCCCTGCTGCTCCTGTGCCGCGGCGAGCGCCTCAGGCCGCTGGCGGACCATCTCGCCGAGCCGGCCGGACAGGGCCCTCTGCATCCGCTTCCAATCGTCCTCGGTCCAGTCGGCGCGCGCCTCGCCGCCGTCCCGCGAGCCGCTCCGGGCCGCTCCATCCATCCGCTCGAGCTGCTCGGCGAGCCAGTCCTGCTGGCTGTCCAGGTCCGCCAACTCGCGCACCTGCGCTACAGTCTCGACGAGCTGCTGGAGCTTCTCGAGGATGTCGCGGACTTCCTCGACGGCCTTTTTGACCTTGAAGTCAGCGTCTTCCGCCAGCGTCGCGCGTGCGTTCTTCGCGTCGGTCAGCAGGATCTGCGAGCCCAGCGCAGCGGCGCGGGCGACGTGGTCGCGCGCCACTGCCGTCAGACGCTCGGAAACGACGGTATAGGTCTCCAAGATCAGGGGCATCGCGGCGGCTTCGACGCTGCGCTGGCGGGCGGCGCCCAGCGCATCGGTCAGGGCGTCGACGCGGCGGGTCACGTCCCCGGGCAGCTTGGCGCTCGGCGCAGCCACCTCGGGCATGCGCTTGACGAGACGGCGCGAATGGCCACGCGCCTCGTTGAGATGTTGCAGGATCTCGCGAAGCAACTCACGAAGCCGCAGCTCCTCGCTGTCCGCGATCCGCTCGGCGTACGTGTCCTCGACGTCGGTATCGACCAGGACGGTGTATCGTGCGACGGCCTCCTCGTTTGCCTGGCGCCCCGTCTCGGCGTCGGGCGTCTTCGTGTCGGCGGCGCGGACCTCCATCGTCACCCGCGCCGCGTCCGCCAGCCCGGGCGCCGAGAGGTTCAGCACGTACTGTCCGCCCCGCTCGCGGACGCGCTGCGAAGCGGCGAAACTCCGCTCGCTCAGCCGGATCGGCTCGGCGCGCCCCGGCACGGCGGCTGTCAGCCGGACCCGCCGCAGCCCGACCGCGTCGGTGACCGTGTAGACGAACGGCACCTTGTCGCCCGGCTGGACGCGCAGGACGCCTTCGGCATCCTCCTCGAGCGGGTCCCCGTCCGCCAGGCGCAACTGGATCTTCGGCTGGGCGTCGGGGCGGACGCGCAGGACGGTGACCGGAGAGGCCGCGGTGAATCCGTGTCGATCGCGCAGGCGCAGGCGCCAGCGTCGGTCGGTCGCGTCGGTCAGGTGACGCGCGAAGCGGTACGTGTTTCCCCCGGTCGCGTCGAGTTCGATCCGTGCGTCGTTGAGCGTCGCCTCGACCGCCTCCAGCGGTTTGTTGGCCCGGGCGGTGACGGTCACGCGCGTGTCGCGCCACGTCGACAGCGTCGCGCCGGGACGGATCACGACCGTCTCCGGCGGGCGGTGCATGTAGTCCGGGTATGTGAAGCGCACGGCCGTTTCCTCGATCGCCGGCGGCGGGACCACGGTGATGCGGTACCAGGCGGTTCCGGCGTCGCCGGCGCGGACGAGGTAGTAGTACGTCCCGTCCGGAAAGGGCACCCCGACGTAGCTGAATCGCGGGGCGTCCCGGCCGCCGGCCGGGCTCATCGGAAGCGTCGTCCACTCGTCGTCCGGGTCGCGCGCGAAGATGATCTCCGCCGAGCGGACCGCCTCGTTGTCTACTTCCGCCGGAACGCGCAGGCGCGCGCCGCGCAGCAGAGCGTAGTGCCTGCTTGAGGCGTCGACGGGTCGGATGCCGTCGCCGGCGGGCTCGGCGCGGATCTGGTACCCGGCGACACGCGGGGTGTTCAGCGAGGGCAGCAGCGACCGGCGAAGCTGCCTCCAGGTGCCTTCCGGCCAGGCGACGACCAGCCCCAGCAACACGGCCACGACGGCGCCGGCGGCGGTAAGGAAGGGCATGGCGGCGCGGAGGGTGACCTCCCGGCTGGCGCGGACGGCCTTGACTTCGATTTCGGCCTCGTCGGCCAGGGCGTGGATCAACGCCTCGGACCCGCGCAGCTCGGGCGCGTCGGGGCTGGACAGCAGCTCGACGGTGGAGCTGATCCGCTCCTGGAGCTCGGGGTGGCGCTTCTCGATGGCGCGGGCGATGCCGGGCAGCGTGAACGACCTGGCCAGGGGGTGGAGGAGGAACCACACGAGCGCGGCGGCCGTCGCGGCGCCCGCCGACAGCGTCAGCAGCCACCGGGGCCAGCTTGCGAAGATCACCACCCACCGGTCGACGGCCATGATGACCAGCAGCGCCACCAGCCCCGTCGCCACGGTGGCCGCCGTTCCGCGCAGCGTGATCACCAGGCGCGTCCGGCGCATTACGCGCCTGAGCGTCTCGATGATCGCCGGCGGGACCGTCGTCGTTTGTCGCTGCAGCGTGCGTGTCATCGTTCCGTCCCCGGCGCCGGTGACCACCCGCGCCGCGGGCCTCATCCATTCAACGTTCAGCCCCCCAGGAGCGTTCCGCCGCGACTCACGCCAGCCCGGCGTGCTTGCGAAGCGCCCATTCCGCCGTCGCCGCCGTCATCAGCACCGCCAGCAGAGGCCACCAGCTCCACAACGCAAGCTCGCGCGGCGGCCGGCCGCGCACCTCCACGCCCGGGCCCATCGAGGCAACGACGTCCGCCAGCTCCTGCGGACGCCGCAGCTTGCCCCCGCTGCGGCGCGCGCAGTCGCGCAGCAGGGACGGGTCGGCCGCGAGGTGCCGCTGCTCTGTCGTCGTCTCCCCCGCCACGCGGAACCGCGCGACGAGCGCCTCGGGGTCGTCCTGAGCGGCGATGATCCGCCCGGCCGCTCGCCCGCACGCGTCCGGGCTGAACGCCAGTTCGTAGACCCCGGGCCCGTGCCGGTCCGTCACCTCGGGCAGCTCGGCGTCGTAGCGCCCCCGGCCCGTCGGCGACGGATTCATCAGGACCTCGGCGACGGGTCGGCCGTTCTTGCGGACCGTCATGACCACGCGTTCGTCGTCGGGCAGGGGGCGCAGGTCCTCGCGGAGCAGCTTGCAGCGGACGCGCACGGGCTCGCCGGGCGTGTAGCGGTTGCGCCCGGCGCCCAGGCGGACGGTTCGCGTGCCGACGGGCAGCTTGTCGGCCGTTGCCCAGCGCACCACCTGCCCCCAGAAGCGGTGGTGGTAGGTATCCCCCGCGCGGTAGCGCATCCGCCACGTGCGGTCGAAGGTCAGCATCAGCACGCGCCCGGACGAGAAGTTCTGTACGGCGACCAGCGCGTGCTTCCGCGCGAAGGCGCTGCGCCGGGCGAGCGTCTCGTCGTCCAGCGTTTCCCGCGGCGCGGTGAGGAACTCGGGCGGGTCGGGCGGCAGCGCGTAGGCCAGCACCTCCGCGCCGCCGCGGACGCCCGCGATCGGGTGGCGCCAGTGAAGGGGCGGAACGGACCGGCGCCAGTACGCGGCGCTGTCGTCGGCGTCGTTGTGCAGGCGCATGATGACGTGTCGGCGCCCGGCGTCGGTCAGCGCCACGCGGTAGGCCCCGGTTGCGCCGGCGGGTTCGGACGGGTCGGATTGGACGTATGCGGGCAGCATCTCGCCGAGGTCGGTCCCGGCGAAGTCGCCGGGCATGTGGCGCGGGCCGGCGATGACGATCAGCGTTCCGCCGCGGTCGGCGACGAAGCGGCGCAGCGCCCGGCGGTCGCGGTCGGTGAGCATCTCGCGACCGACGTCGCCGAGGACGATGACGTCGAACTTGAGCCACTCGTCGACGAACGCTTCCTCGTCGTCGGCGAAGTCCGCGGCATGTCCGGGCAGGGCGGTCGCCTCGCTCTTTTCGTAGGGGCGCGACGCCGACGCGGCGACGTGCTCCTTGCGCTGCACGCCGGCGATACCGTCCGGCTGCAGCAGCACGTACTGGAGCCGGACCCCGCGGTCGCGCCCGTCGAAGAGGTTCTTGAGGTAGCGGTACTCCCACCGCGGGCGGCTGTCGATCAGCAACATCTTCGTCCGCTCGTCCGTGACGCTGACCGTGGCGTCCGCGGCGTTGTTCGTCTCCATCGCCTCCTCATCGAAGGGCGCCACGGCGGCGTCATCCGCGCCATCGGCCCTGCCCACCTCGGCCGTGTAGGTCACCAGCCCCGTGCGGGCGGGCTCGTCCTGTGTCACGTTGACCGTCGTCGTGTACACGTCGCGGTCCTGGGGCACCCGGAAGTTCTCGGTGAGGGGATCGCCGACCGGCTGCCCGTCCGGGCCCGCGCCGCGGACGACGATTCGCGCAGGCTGTCCCGCCAGCCCGCTGAGCCGGGCGCGAATCCGGAACGTGATCTTGTCGCCCTTGTAGGCGGCCGTCGGCGCCTCGACATCGAGCACGGCGGCGTCTCGCGGCGGGCGGGTGCAACCGAGCATCACCGTCTCGACCGCGACGCCGCGGTCGCCGAGGCGCCGGGCGGCCTGGGGGGTCAGTCTGCTTCCGGCGTCGGTGAATCGTCCGTCGGACAGCAGGAACACGCGCGCAAGCGGCGCGTCGCCGTCGGGCATTGAGGCCAGCGCGTCCAGCGCCTTGCCCCCGCGGGTTGCCCGGCGGGCGGTGTCGGGCATGGCCGGCGTGGACAGGTCCGTGTCGGGCCCGTGGTAGCTCTCGACCCACCGCGACAGGTCCACGTCCTGCACGTCGCGCGCGAACGTCCGGACGCGGACGCGGTATCCCTTGGCGCGGAGGCGCTCGACGACGCTGAACGACGCGTCCGCGCCGCCCAGGCGCATCGGCGCCAGCAGGATGTGCCGCGCCAAAGCGAACCGGGCCCGTCCGGCCAGAGCGTCCACGCGCTGGCGCTGCTCCTGGCTCAATGCGGCGTAAGCGCCCGCGTCGATCGCGTCGGCCGCCGTGTCCGCGCCGTCCGCCGCCGCCGACAGGTCGCCTGACGCCTGCGTCAAGTGCTTGCGCAGCGCCGCGGCCTTTTCCGGAAGGTCCTCTGAGCGCTCGGGGGCGGTGAGCTTCATGGCGGCCTTGAGGCGCTTTGCGGCGGCGTCGATCTTCGCGCGGGCCGCGGCGAGGTGGCGGGCGGTTTGGTCGGCGGGCGGGTCGCTCAGGGCGGCCTGCCGCGTGGCGAGTTCCTCTTGCAGGCCGGCGAGCCCCTCGTGCAGCTCGGCGCGCAGCGCCTCGGTGCGCCGGGCTCGCCCGTCGGCGTCCTGCTGGGGCAGCCCGTCAAGACGCTCGGACCACTCGCTGAGACGATCGGCGGCGGTCCGCAGCCGATGGGCCGTCCGGTCCAGCGGGTAGGGGCGGTCGATCCCCGGCAGACAGAGCGTCGCGGCCAGTCGCAGCTTCTGGGCCGCCGACATCTGCGGATCGGCCAGTTGCATCGAGTTCGACGCGTCGACGAGGATCGTCACCCGTCGCCGGAGCTTCTCCGACCGACTGGTCGAGTGCACCGGCTGGGTCAGCATGCCCACCACGAGGGCGACCAGGACGACCCGCAGCGACGCCAGGGCCCATCCGGCCCGCGCGGAGACGGTTCCGCGCTCGAGTCGGTACAGTGCCAGGACGGTCTCGATGCCCCCGGCGCCGACCAGCGCCGCAACCCACAGCGGCCAGTTCGTCGTCAGATGCACCCAGCGCATCGCCGCCTGTGCCGCGGCCAGCAGGACAAATACCCCCATCCCGACGCGGCCGGCGAACAGGGCGCCCCGCGCGAGGGGCGCCGACGGGCGCGGGATCAGACGGTGCGCCGCGATCCACATCGCCGCAGCGCCACCGGCGACCAAGCACAGCGCCCAGGTGGGCACCGCCTCGACCGGGACGCGATAATGTTCCATGACGCTGAGCATCTAGGCGGATTCCGCGCTGCGGCGGGGTTCGTGCGCCGCGGCGACCATCCGGCGCATCCGCGCCCGGTAGGAGCGCGTGTCCTCCGTGTCGGTTCCGAAAGCGACGGGCTCGGCTGTGTGGGCGCGCCGCTGAGCGGCGATCCAGCGCGTCAGGGCGATTTCGCCGATCAGCGCCGCCAGCGCGCCGAGCGCGAAATACTGCCACAGCGGCGCGCCGGGAATGTCGCCCGCCGTCAGGGCCGTAAGCTCCTCCACGCTGGCGGCGCGATCGAAGCGCACGCCGCCCGCGCCGAGAGCGGCGGCAATCTTGTCGAAGTCCGCAGCCAGCAGCGGTGCGAGATTGCTCTCCCGCGGGTCGCGGCGGACGACGAACGGGATGCCCTCGGCGCCCGGGCGCGCGCCGTCGATCCGCCCGGCCAGGTCCGCCGGCAGACGGAAGCGATAGAGTCCCGGCTCGGCCGTTCGCGAGAACGTCACGCGGCGGGCGTCGCCGCTGGTTTCGTCCGACTCCACGTCCACGGGCATCGTCGCACCTACGGGTCGGTCGCCGGCGTCGGCGCCGCTGCGCAGCTTGACGACACGGATCCGCGCTGCGGTCGCCTCGCTCGTGCCCGGCGGCAGCCGCAGCGCCACCTCGCTTCCGGCCGGGACGTTCCAGTCCGTCCCGGATGTCTCGGTCAGGTGGTAGGCGCACTCGTGGAGGAAGGGCACGAAGAAGTATGTCCGCCGCCAGTTCGTCTCGTCGCCGTCGAACGCCGTCGGCAGCATCAAAACCACGCCGCGCCCGGGTCGGCAGCAGGCCAACACCGTATCGCCGTTGCTCAACAGGCCGTGGACCTCCGGGGCGCCCTCGTCGAACGGCAGGAGCCGGCGGTAGGCCGACACCGTGACCGTCTCGGCCTCGCTGTCGCCGGCGGCGATGAGGCGGCGCAGCCCGGGCAGCGTCAGCGTCTGCGGCGCCAGGCCCACCGGCTCGGGCGGAATGCGCCGCTCGCGGGCGAGCCGCGCCGGCGTGAGGCGCGCGGCCATACGGCCGCCCGTATGGGCGCCTCGCGGCGCCCGCCAGTGGTTGTAGAACTCCGGGTCCGCGTCGGCGCCGGCCGCGATCAGCAGCGCGCCGCCCTCGGTCACGTACTCGGCCAGTCGACGCGCCGGTTCGTCCGGAAGGGCCGGCACGTTGGACAGGACGACCAGGCGGTAGCGCCCCAGGTCGTCGCGCTCCGCAAGCCGGCGGGCGCTGCAGGTTTCGACGGCGAAGGCGCTGCGGGCGTCGGGGGGGGCGTCGGGCGCGGCCTCGCTGCGCTGGTCAGACGGCTTGGGCGCCAGAGCGGTCGCCACGGCGCGCCCGCCGCCGGCCGAGGCCGCGGCGTTGGCGACCACCAGCACCGGAATGTGGTCCAGAACGTTCACGACGCGCGGGGCCTCGTTGTCGGTCGGGAGATCGTCCTCGCCCGCAAACCGCGCCGTAACCACGTGGGCGCCCGGTCGGTCGAAGGTGCAACTCAGCGTTGCGGACTGGCTGGCCTTGGGTTGGATCGCCGCCAAGTCCCTGCTTTGCGCCGGGGCGCCCTCGACGGCGAGCTGGACGCGTCCGGCCGGGACCGTGGCGCTGCCGAAGTTCCGGACCTTCAGCGCGACCTCCACCGCCCGGCCCACGCCGATCGTGGACCGCGAGAACCGCACCTGCTCGAGCGTGGCGTTGGACACGTCGTCCGGCAGCGGAAGCGTGCGGGCGATAATCTGCGGATGCCGCGGCGTGCCCGCCCGGCGCAGCCGCCGCGCGTGCTGACGCCACACCTCCGGCTGCCCGACGGACCAGCCGACGTTCTGCCCGTCGCTGATGAGTACGACTTTTTTGATTGTGTTGCGGCCGGCGCGCAACTTATCGGTCGCCGCCCCCAACGCCGCCGAGAGGTCCAGCGATCCCATCCCGGCGGTGTTCGCGCCGTCCGCGACGAGGTCGTCCAATGCCGCGCGGGCGGCGTCGCGGTCGCTGCTCGCCCCGGGCAGCACTTCGCGCGGGCGGGCGCCGGCGAGGAGGATGCTGACGGTGTCGGACGGTCTGCAGGCGTCCACGACCTGCTGCGCCTCGCGCACGGCGCGGTCGAAGTTGCTCCGCCGGCGGCGGCCGGAGCGGACCCGCATGGAGTCCGACCCGTCGATGACGATCGCCACGTCTTTTCCGCCGCCCGGTGACGGCCAGATCCGCTGCTGGAAGATCTGCTCGCTCGCCGCGGCGCCTCCGGCGATCAGCAGCAGCCCCCACGCCACGCCCAGAAGGATCCATCGCGTCCGCCGTTGGCGCCAGATCGCCCCTGCGACGGCCAGGCAGATCACCGACGCGAACAGCAGCGGCAGCACCAGCGCCCACGGGATCATGGGGTTCTTGGACAGGAAAGGCCTGGCCATGGCGAGCACGATCAGCGCCACCAGCAGGCAGCGCAGGATCATCAGGAAGATATCCTCGATCATGACCCGCCGGTTCCGCGCCGCAGCGGAGCCCAGGAGGAACTGCATCGCGCCCCAGTCGACCACCTTCGCCCGTCGCCGGTTCAGCAGGTGAATCACGATGGGCACCGCCACCGCCGCCAGGCCGATCAGCATGAAGATGTTGTAGAAGCCCATATCCTTCGCAACTCGGCGCTCAGCAGGCAGTTGTCGGCAACTTGTCTGGCGAAGTCTCGGCGAAGCAGGGAGCAGCGGTCAGCTCTGCGATACCTGCACCGGCGTCCCTCATGCCGTGCGCGCCCTGCGCCTGGCGAGGTACGCGGCCAGGACGTCGTCGAAGCTCTGCCGCGTGGAAAGCTGGACGTAGTCCACGTGCATTTGTCCGCAGCCCATCTCGAGGCGGCGGACGTGCTGGTGGACCTGGCGGAGGTACTCGGCCCGGACGGCGCGAGGGTCGAGCTGCACCCTGCGCCCGTGTGCCTCCAGGTCGCGGAAGTCGCAGAACTGCGAGAACGGAAGCGTCAGCTCCTCCTCGGCCATCACGTGCAGCACCAGCACCTCGTGCTTGCGGTAGCGGAAGTGGTGCAGGGCGTTGAGGATGGCGTCGGCGTCGTCGAACAGGTCCGAGATGACGATCACCAGCCCGCGGCGATGCGCCCGCTCGGCGATGTCGTGGAAGATCGGCGCCAGGTGCGTCTCGCAGTCCGGTTCGGTCTCGACCAGTTCCTGAAGGATCGCCCGCAGGTGGCTGGTGCGGCTGCGCGCCGGGATGTACCGCCGCAACTGTGTGTCGAACGTGGCCAGTCCCACGGCGTCCTGCTGGTGAATCAGCAGGTGCGCCAGCGAGGCGGCCAGGTAGCGTGCGTACTCGAATTTGGACAACGTTTTTCCGTCGTAGGTCGCCGCGGCTTGTCCGGTGTAGCGCATGGACCCGGAGGCATCGACCAGCACCGTCGCCCGCAGGTTGGTCTCCTCGACGTACTGCTTGATGTAGTACCGGTCGCTCCTTCCGTAGACCCGCCAGTCCAGGTCGCGGATGTCGTCGCCGGCGACGTACTGACGGTGCTCGGCGAACTCGATCGACGTGCCCTTGTACGGGCTGCGGTGGCGCCCCGTGACGAAGCCCTCCACCACGTCGCGGGCGATCAGCTCCAGGCGGTGCACCTTGGACAACGCCTGCGGGTCCAGCAGGCGCATGTACTGCGGGATGGCGCTGCGCTGTATCATTCGGTCCGATCCCGTCTCCCGGGCGGCGCCGCGCCGCTACACCGCCTCCTCGACCGGCGGTTGGATCTCCGCGATCATCCGCGTGATGACCTCGTCGGACGTGATGCCGGCCGCCTCAGCGTTGAACGTCGTCAGCACCCGGTGCCGCAGCACCGGCATCGCCATCTCGCGGACGTCCTCGGTCGTGGCGTGGTAGCGCCCGTGCAGGATGGCTCGCGCCTTGGCCGCCAGCATCATGTAGATGCTCGCCCGAGGACCGGCGCCCCAGTTGACCAGCTCGCTGATGAACTCCGGCGCCTCGTCGGACCCGGGGCGCGACGCACGCGCCAGGTTCCGCGCGTAGGCGAAGACGTGATCCCCTGCCGGGACGCGACGGACGATCTCCTGCAGGCGCAGGATGTCGCTGCCCGTCAGGGTCACGTCCAGCTCCGCCCGGTACGTCCCGGTGACCTGCTTCATGATCTGAAGTTCCTCGTCGCTGTCGGGGTAGTCCACGCTGATGTTGAACATGAACCGGTCGAGCTGCGCCTCGGGAAGCGGATACGTTCCCTCCTGCTCGATCGGGTTCTGGGTGGCCAGTACGAAGAACGGGTCCGGAAGATCGTACGTCCGCTCGCCCACGGTGACCCGCCGCTCCTGCATCGCCTGCAGCAGGGCGGCCTGCGTCTTCGGCGGGGTGCGGTTGATCTCGTCGGCGAGGATCATGTTGGCGAACAGCGGCCCGTGGACGAAGCGGAACACCCGCTTGCCCGTGGTGTGGTCCTCCTCCAGCACGTCGGTCCCCGTGATGTCCGACGGCATCAGGTCCGGCGTGAACTGGATCCGCTTGAACGTCAGGTCCAGCACCTCGCTGAGCGTGCTGATCAGCAGCGTCTTGGCCAGGCCCGGAACCCCGACCAGAAGGGCGTGCCCGCGGCAGAACACCGCCACCAGGACCTCCTCGATCACCTTCTTCTGCCCGACGATGACCCGCCCGAGCATCTCGTCCATGCGCTGATAGGCGCGGTTCAACTCGCGGACGGCCTCGATGTCGTCGCCGCCGGTGATGTGCGGCTGGTGCGTCTGCGTCTGGGTTGCGTCCGGTTCGTTCGCGTTCTCGCTCATCTGTCTCGGCTGCTGGGACTTCCGGGGATTCGGCCTTCGCCTCCGGGCGGACATCCGGCGCGTACGGGCTACCTACGGCGTCTAACACGCTCAGACGGGCAGAGTACCGCGGTGGAGCGATTTTTTCGCCCGCGGAAGGTGCGGCGCGGCGATGAGGCGCCCATACGGGCGACCGCATGGCCGCATCGCGCCCATACGGGCGACCGTATGGCTGGAGGCGCCTACAGCCCGAGGAACACCATCCCCGCGCCGCAGAAGCAGATCGCCGCCCCGGCCAGCGCGTGGGTGTACCGCTCGAACCATCGTAGCGGAAGGAGCTTCAGTCCGGATGTCCCGACCAGCACAGCCCCGGTCATCGTCGCGATCGTCACGCCGCTGAATACGCCCGTGACCACGATCACCGTGCCCGGTCCGACCGCCGCCGAGGCCACCACCAGCGGGATCAGCGGCTCGCAGATGCCCGTGACGAAGATGATGAACAGGACCCAGGGCGTGAGCTTGCGGCCATACGACCGCCCGTCTGGGCGCCCCGGTGTGGCGTGGACGTGACCGTGCTCGCCGGTGTGCGTGTGGTTGTGGGTGTGCGAAGCGCCGTCGTGATCGTGGTTGTGGGCGTGCGAGCGGGCGCGAAGGGCGCGGCGCAAGCCCCACGCCGCGTACGCCAGCCCGAAGCCCATCAGCAACCACGCCGCGAGGTCCCCGCGGACGCCCTCTGCCGTCTTCATCCAGCCGGGGAGCGTCTCGATGATTCCCTCGACGGTGCGGGAAGCGGCCGTACGGCCGCCCGTATGGGCGCCCAGCGTCAGTCCCAGCGCGACCCCGAGCAGTCCGACGACCACGGAGCTGCCGACATGCCCCAGCCCGCACAGGGCGGTGATGCCGGCGGCGCGGGCGTACGACCAGCGACGGGCGCGGGCCATGACGATGAAGGGCACGTAATGGTCGGGCCCGGCGACGGTGTGCAGGAAGCCGAGCGTCGCGGCAGTCAGGGTCAGTGCGGCCAGCGTAAGCGTCATGGGGCAGGGGCTTCTTTGCGGTCGGACATACGAAGTTCAGTTGTCATATTACGCGCTGCGGCTGGCCGAGGCAAGAGAATCCGGGCGGTCGTTTCCTCGCCGGCGGCGTGGCAGCACGCGGGCGCAGGCGGACAGGGCGACGAACGCCGAGGAAAGAATGACGATCATCGGACCGGTAGGCAGATCCCACGCAGCGGCGATGAGGAACCCTCCCACGCCGCTGACCGCGCCGATCGCGGTCGCCAGCGCCAGGGCCTTGCCGTGCCCGCGGACGAGCTGAAACGCCGCCGCGGCGGGATTGGCGATCAAGCTGAACAGCATCAGCCCGCCCACCGTACGGAAGTTGACGGTCAGCACGGCGGCGGTAATGACCAGGAAGGCGGTCCAGACCAGTCGGACGCGGACGCCGGCGGCCCGGGCGTGCTCGCGGGAGAACATGATCGCCCGCATCTCTTTTCCCAGGGTGCCCAGGAAGGCCAACTGCACACCGGCGGCGCCGGCCATGACGGCGAAATCGCTCCACCGGCAGAACATCAGCGAGCCCCACAGAAGAGAGCGGACCTCGTTGTCGCTGATACCGTAGCGGCTGAACAGCCCGAGCCCGAGAAACGCCAGCCCCATCGTCAACGAGAACAGCAGCCCCAGCAGGACGTTGGCGTCGATTCGCGCCGCCTGCGGGTCCAGCAGCCCGAGCAGCAGGGCGGTCGCCGCGGCGGCCGCCAGCGCCGGGCCCAGCAGCGCCACCCCCGTCAGTCCGGCCAGGGCGCCGAACACCCCCCCGGCCAGTGCCGCGTGCGCCGTGCAGACGCCCAGGAACGGAATCCGCATGCCCACTATGTACACGCCGGTCAGCCCGGTCGAGCCGCCCGCCACGGCGCCGGCGCAGATCACGGGTGCCCAGAAGCCCAGGTCCATCATGGCGAGGAATGCTCCGTCCGCGGTTGGCATGCGCGGGGACCGGCGAGCGGGACGGCCGCGAAACGCCCGTTCCGCTCGACGACGCACAGCGACGCGCCGTACAGCGTCCTGGTGGTCCGCGCGTCGAGCACGGCGCGGGGCGTCCCGCACGCCAGAACCCGCCCGTCGGCAAGCACCAGCGCACGCCGGGCCGAACGCGGAATCACCTCGAGGTCGTGGCAGACCAGCAGCACGGTCACGTGGGTCTGGTCGTACAAGGCGTCCAGCAGCGAGACGATCTGCTCCCGCCAGTAGAGGTCGAGGTTCGCCGTGGGCTCGTCGAGGGCGAGGATCTCCGGCTCCTGGGCCATCGCCTTGGCAATCAGGGCCTTACGCTGCTCCCCCCCGGATAGCTCCCCGTAACCGGCGCCGGACAGCTCTGCCAGCCCGAGCCGCTCGACCCACGCGTCCACGACGCGCCAGTCCTGACGGTGCAGCCGGCGCCCGAGCCCTCGCAGCCCGGTCCGCCCGATGGCGACGACCTCGCGGACGGTCAGCGGAAGCTCGCTGCGACCGGCAAGGAGCTGGGGGACGTATCCGATCCGCCGGCGCAGGCGGCTCAGCGCGGCAGGGCGCAGTCGGTCGGCCTGCTCGCCGAGGACCGTGACGGTCCCGCGGCTCGGACGGATCAGGCCCAGGCAGCACTTCAGCAGGGTGGTCTTTCCGGCGCCGTTGGGCCCCAGGACGCTGAGCACCTCGCCGTGCGGGACGGTCAGCTCGTCGAGGCGGAGGATTTCTCGACCTGTCGCCGCGACGCTGAGGTCCCGGAGGTGGACGGCATGCGTGGCGGGGGTTAGAGGCATGGGCACAGGGACGCCTCGACTAGTCGCAAGCGGCGACCAGCGCTGCGAGGTTGGCGCGGACCATCTCATCGAACGTCAGCCCCGCGCGGGGGAAGTTGTCCAGCACGACCGTGGGAACGTCGAGGTCGTCGGCGAGCTTGTCCGCGACGCGCCGGCCCTCGGGACGATTGGCCACGACGAGTTTCGCTCCGGCATCCCGCCCGGCGCGGCGAGCGCGGTCGAGTTGGCGTGGTCTGGCGCGGTCGACCGCGGGGAACGTGGCTGCCACCTCCAGGCCGAGTCGTCGGCAGAAGCTCGCCTGGTGCTCGCTGGCCAGGACGGCAGCCGCTTGCAGGCTGGCCTGGCGTATCCGACGCCGCGCCTCGGCGTCGAGCGTCCCCATGCGGCGTGCAATGTCGCCCAGGGTCTGCTCGGCGCGGTCGCGGTCGACGAGCCCGCACTCGACCAGGGCGTCGGCCGCGGCGCGGCAGGCAGCGAGATAGCTTTCCGGCTCGCACAGCCCGCCTGGGATGTTCACCCCGACGATCCGCATGTTCTCGGAAACGGGCTGAAGCTTGGCGTCCAGGTCCTCCTGAAAGCCGAACCGCAGCAGCACCCGGCAGCGACGCAGATCCCGCACCTGCCCCGGGCGGATCGCGAAGTGCCCCGGGCACATCGCCCCGCCGGACAATTCCACCACCGGCGCGTCGGCACCGAGGAACTCCCGCGCGCAGCAGGCGAGATACGTGTTCGTCGCGGCCACGGGCGCGGCAGGCGCGTCGGCATCCTCGCCGCTGCAGCCGGCGCCGGTGACGCCGGCCAGCACGGCTGCCAGCGCCACTCGTCGCATCGGCCCAGTCGTCCGGCCTGCATTCTGCATGTTTTGCATGTTCATCGGCCTCAGGGGCATGGCGTCGATGCGGGCCGCTATTTCCCGCACGTTATGTGCTGCCCCTCGCGCGTCACGAGGAAGGGCACCACGCCCGCCTGCCCGCAACCGGCATACCACGAGCTCTTCGCCACCGGTGCCAGCGGCGGGGCGCCCTCGCCCGGGTCGTACCGCGGCCCGACGCTCCACAGCGCGTAGCGGATCGGCGAGGGGATCACGTCGCCGTCCGCGTCGGTCGGCATGGAGACGTTGTCGTACCGCGTGCGGGCGATGGTGGCCGGGTCGGCGTCCGGCGGGTCGTTCGGAAAACCGTCCGGTATCCATAGGCCCTTGGGCACCGCCGCGTTGTTGTGCAGTCCCCACCCGGGCTTCTGGTACTTGTAGGTTTGTCCGGGCATGAAGACGTCCTCGACCGCGGCCGACCGCAGCGCCCCGGGCGGCGGAGCGGGCAGATATCCGCCGGCGGCCAGCTCGGGCGGGAGCTGGGCGGAATGCTCCCACAACGCCTCGCTGCAATAGCTTTGCTGCGGCGGGTACCGGCGGTCGTGCTCTTGGGCGTAGACCTCCAAAGCCAGGCAGACGTTGCACAGCTCGGCCTTGGCACGCGCGACCCGCGCCAGCTCAATCGCGCCGGAAAGCGCCGGGACGGCGATCGTCACCAGCAGCGACAGTATCGCCACGACCACCAGCAGCTCGATAAGCGTCCACGCGCGGCGTTGCATCAGGGCGCTGCTATCCTCTTCGGCGCCTCCGGCGTATCAGCACCCCGCCGGCCAGCGCTATCAGCAGCAGCGAGGAAGGTTCGGGCACGATGCCCAGCACGTCGGAGCTTCCGTCGTAGCCCATGACCCACACGCGGTAGCCCTCCTTGTTGCCGCTTTCCTGGTCGAGGATGCCGATCACGTCAAAGCCCGCGTCGTCCAGTACTTTGGGCTGAAGAAAGTCGTCGGAAATGCCCAGCCGGCAGTCCAGACTGCGCGTCCCCTCGGTCAGGGTCAGCGTCTCGTCCGGTCCCCACGTGCCACCGCTGAAGCGCACGTCCCGAATTCGCACAAGCGCGCCCTGGTAGTACTCGGCGCCCGTGGTACGCGAGGCATCGAACATCGGATAGTTCGGGTCGTAGCCGGCCGAGTTGGCATCGGCCTGCAGATCCTCCAGCGTGATCGGCTCCGGCGACAGCGGGCCGGCGTTGTCGCCCAGCCACTCGACGGTGAAATCCATGGCGTTGCTGGTACTGTGCCGCTCGTTGATGTTCGTCTTGCCGTGGCCGGGGCGGAACATCGCGTAGCCGGTCACGCGGACCCGGTCGCCCATCCGCAGCAGATGCCCGGTGTCGCTTTCGCCGACGAGATCTATCTCGTTGAGGCGTGTCATTTCCGCGTTCCATGCCTCTGGGCTGTAGCTGTCGTCGGGGTGCGTGTTACCGAAAAGCTTGCCGTAGTACTGGCCCATCCAGCAGGCCGTCCCGGCGTGATCCCCGCCCTCGCCCTGAATGAAGATCTGCCACTGACCGCCCATGAACTCGCCGGGCGCATCGGCCGTGCCGTTCAGCATGTCCTCGGGATTGTTCAGGACCACGCCTTCGACCATTACCTGGGTCTCGCTACCGACGAGCTCATTGGAGGCGGCGCCGTTTTCGTCCACGGCCTGAAGGTCCCAGTGCGTGGTGGGTGTAGCGGATGAAGCGGCGCCGGAAAAGGCGGCGACACAAAGCAGGACGACACATAGGCATAGCGTTCTCATGAGCGGCTCTCCTTGCTTGCGGGCTCCTGTCGTGTCTTGAGCATCCGGCGGCGTGAGCTTGACGCCGCCGGAAGCGGTTGGTATTACCAACCGCGACGAAGATCATACCCCGCGCCTTGGTAGTACGAAAGCAGAAAAACGTATGACAGCCCGAAAAAAAGACCCTCGCATCGGCTTTTTTGACGCCGCGGCGCCCGAGTGGGATACCGGGCGGCCGCATTTGGATACATCCGAGCGAATCGATGAAGTCGCCGACCACCTGCAACTCAAGCCCGGTCAGGAGGTTCTGGAAGTCGGCTGCGGGACCGGGCAACTGACCGCCTGGCTGGTCGCCCAGGTCGGTCCGGGGCACGTCACGGGCGTCGATTTCTCCGCTGAGATGCTCGCCCGTGCTCGGGCGAAGGGCATCGACGCGGATTTCCGCCATGCCGATGTCTGCTGTGACGACTTGGGGACGGATCGGTTCGACCTTGTGCTGTGTTTTCACGCCTTTCCGCATTTCCGCGATCAGCAGGCGGCGCTGGTGACGCTGGCGCGCGCGATGAAGCCCGCCGGTCGGCTGGTTGTGATGCACTGGAACAGCGCCGCGGAGATCAACGCCTTCCACGACGCGCTGGCAGCCCCCGTCGCCGGCGACCATCTGCCGGTCGGCGATGCGTGGACGCCTCTGCTGGACGCAGCCGGGCTGACCGCGGTGCGCCACGTCGATCACCCGGGCCTGTTCGTCCTCGAGGCGCGACGCGCGTGAGCCGCCCATACGGGCGGCCGTATGGCCGCATGCCATGACTGACGCGGCACTGGCCGACGGGCTCCGACGCGACTATGCTGGCGGGCGACCGCGATGACCGAACCCCGCCTGTTCATCGGCCTGCATTGCGACCGCGCGGATCACGGCGTCGACGCCGTGATCGCCGAAGTCGCCCCGTCCGAAAGCGACCAGGCGCCGCATGCGCGGCAGCGGCGGTGCCTGACCCACCGGATGCCCGACGACTTGCGCGACGCGCTGCGGGCGCCGTCGGACGCCCCCGGGGCGCCTCCGCCAGACGAGTTGGACCTGCGCCTCGGCGCGACCATGGGCCAGGCCGCAATACGCCTGATGCGCGAAGCCGGGATCGCGCCCGGGCAGGTCGCGGCGATCGGGATCGGACCGCTGCGACGCGGTCCGGGCCCGCGCGGCGAGTTGGGCCTGCCCGAAGCCGTCGCACAGACCGCCCACCTGCCGGCGGTAGGGCGGTTCGGCGCTGCGGACGTCGCGGCAGGCGGTCACGGCGGGACGGTGACGGCCTGGCCGATCTGGCGGTTGCTCCGGGGCGAACGTCTCAGCCGCGTCGTGCTGCATCTCGGAGCGATCTGCTCGCTGACGTTCGTGGGCGGCGACGCTGCGGCCGAGGAGGTCGTCGCCTATGACGTGGGCCCCGGGACGGAGGCGTTGGACGCGGTGGCCCGTCGGGCGCTCGGCGCCCCGGGCGACCCGGACGGCGCCCTGGCCGCACGCGGACGCCCGAACCCGGCGATGGTCCACGAGCTGCTGGTCCAGCCCTACCTGACGCAGAGCCCGCCCAAGACCGCCACCGCAGCTCAATGGGGCGGGGTGTGGCTGGACCGACTGGAGATGCGGTCCGAGAAGCACGCCTGCGCCGCGGCGGACCTGCCCGCGACGGTGACCGAGGCCGTCGCGGCGGCGGCGGCGCGCTCGGTCGAGGGGCTGACCGAGCGCCCCCACGAGGTCATCCTGGCCGGAAGGGGGGCGGGAAACATTCACCTCGCCATGCGGATCCGCGACCGGCTCAGCCCGTCGAGCACGTACACGATCGAGCGGTACGGCGTGGCGGTGACGGGTTTGCCGGCCCTGTGCCTGGCCACGCTTGCCGCGGCGCGGCTGGACGGGGTCGCGGCGCACTGTCCTTGTGCAAGCGGCGCCGCCCGCGCCGTGGTGCTTGGCGGCGTCTGCCTGCCGTGACGCGGCGAGACGCTGGGCCGAGGTGTTCGGCACACGAGCCCGGTATCGCCCCGCCGCGCGCAGGCGCGCGGAGCTACCCGGAGCGGCCATACGGCCGCCCGTATGGGCGGGCCAGCGGCGCGATGTGCCTCGCCAGGTGGGCGGCCAGGGCCTCGTAGTGCGTCTGCTCGGCGGTCTCCAGCGCGGCGTGGACGGGGGCGGCGAAGCGCGTACCGTTGTCCGCGGTCAGGACCGATCCGAACGTCACGTGCAGTGCCTGGCGCGTGTCGAAGTCGTCGATCCGCCCGGCCAACTCGTCGCCGTCCAGCTCCGCGGCGGGCGGGACGTTCGCCATGTCGGCCGAGACGTGGTAGCTGCTGCGATCTTCGTTGTAGCGGGCGCGGGCGAAGTCGTAAATCTCGCGGAACAGCGGCGGGTCGATCCGCGCAACCGCCCGAAGGGCCTCCAGGTAGCTCGTCCCAGCCGTCTTGAGGTGCACCAGACCGCCGGACAGCTCCGCGACGACCGGATAGATGCTGAACTTGTCGCTGCCCGAATGGATGCACAGCTTGTACGGACCCAGCGTGCGCATGACCGCGACGTGGCGGGCGAAGCTGCCGCGGAATTCGTCCAGGTCGCCGATGTAGTCCACGCCCTTCTCGAATCGGCCGACGAAGCGCGGGGCCAGCGAGACCCACTCAACGCCCAGGCGCTTGAGCTCGGCGGCGAAGAAGTAATGCTCGGCCGGGGTGGTGGGGCTGTCGGTCTCGTCGACGGAGACTTCGAGCTCGAACGGGCGGTCGATGACCTCGCCCAGGCGACGGTACATCGCGGCGACGTGCCCGATCGCCCGGGCGTACTTGACCGCGGCGCGGAGCGCCGCCTCGCCCGTCATGCGGATCGAGTCGCCGCCTTCCAGCGCGAACTCGCAGTCGGCGTAAAGGCCCTTGAGGTCGTTTTGCGAAGCCGCGAGCGGCTTCAGGTCCAGCGAGTCGAAAGCTTGGGTCAGTTCCGCGGCGTTCATGGCGTCGGCGGCGTCGTTGACGCCGGCGCCGGGGTCGATGGTGAAGAAGGTAAACCCCGCCGCGACGGTGCGGTCAATGTCCTCGGGTTTCCGGAGGTGGTCGGCGTCGGCGCCGAAGCCGTCGCGCCACCCGGTCTGAAGGACGCCCCAGGTGGCCGTGTCGATCACGTCCCGCGGCGCGCGGCGCGTCCGGGCGAGTTCACGGATGGACTGCTGGGCGTAAATGGGCGCCACGCCCTCACCGGCGCGCCGCATGGCCGCGACGTGACCGGGCGTCGCCAGGCCGAGGCGGTCGCCGAGGCCCACGGACGTCTGCAGACCCAGCAGCTTCGGCGCCGTCCACCGAAGCGCCGCGCGAACGCGTGCGGCGCCGGAAGCGTTGCAGGCGGCCAGCCAGACGCACCGCCCGTCGACCCGGCCGAGGCGATCCACGTCCTCGCACGGCCAGGCCGGCCGCCGCGGCGCCTCGGGCGTCGCGACGTGTCCCAGCAGCTTCTCGCGACCGCGGCGGGCGAGGAAGTACGTCACGCCGCCGGCGTCACAGACGCTTTGCTCGTAGATGTCCAGCCCGGTGGCGTTTCGCAGCTTGTCGATCATGCGTGGCACGTTCCGCGGCATCCGTACGGGCCCACGGGCCCGCCCCGGGGCGGTTCGGCCGACGTGCGCGCGGCGGAAAGGCGCGCAGGGGCGGCGCTCAGGCGTTGTACGTGCCTGCGGTGGTTGCGCCGCCGGCGCCCGTCCAGTTCGTGTGGAAGAACTCCCCGCGCGGTTTATCCACCCGCTCGTAGGTGTGGGCGCCGAAGTAGTCCCGCTGGGCCTGGAGCAGGTTGGCCGGCAAGCGCTCGCTACGGTATCCGTCGTAGTACGCCAGCGCGGAGCTGAACGCCGGGGCGGGGACGCCGAGCTTGACCGCCTTGATGAGCGTCCGCCGCCAGGCGGCGTGGGACTTGCGGGTGGCCGAGCGGAAGTACGGCTCGAACAGCAGACTCTTCAGGTCGCGATTCTTCTCGAACGCGTCCTTGATCCGCCCGAGGAACTGGCTGCGGATGATGCACCCGCCGCGCCACATCAGGGCGATCCCCCCGTAGTTGAGCTGCCAGTCGTGCTCTTCCGCCGCGGCGCGCATGAGCTGGAAGCCCTGGGTGTAGGAGATGATCTTGCTGGCGAACAGCGCCTTGCGCAGGTCCTCCAGGAAGGCGTTGCGATCGACCTTGAAGGTCGGTGACGGTCCGCGCAGGATCTGCGACGCCTCGACGCGCTCCTCCTTCATTGCCGACAGGAACCGGGCGTACACCGCCTCGCCGATCAGCGTCAGCGGAACGCCCTCTTCCAGCGACGTGATCGCCGTCCATTTGCCCGTTCCCTTCTGACCGGCCGTGTCGAGGATCATCTCCACCGTCGGCTCGCCCGTCTCCTCGTCGGTGTGGGACAGGATGTCCGCAGTGATATCGATCAGGTAGCTGTTCAGCTCGCTGCGACGCCACGACTCGAAGGCCTTCTGCATCTCGTTGACGTTCATGCCGACGGCCTTCATCAGCGCGTACGCCTCGCAGATGAGCTGGATGTCGCCGTACTCGATGCCGTTGTGGACCATCTTGACGAAGTGCCCCGCCCCGTCAGAACCGACCCAGTCGCAGCAGGGTGAGCCGTCGTCGACCTTGGCCGCGACGGCCTGGAAGATGTCCCGCACGTGCTCCCAGGCGTCGTCCGACCCGCCGGGCATGATGCTGGGCCCGTGTCGGGCGCCTTCCTCGCCGCCGGAGACGCCCGTTCCGATGAAGCGTAGGTTCTGCTGCTCGAGCTGCCGCGTGCGCCGGATGGTGTCCTGGAAGTTGCTGTTCCCGCCGTCGATGATGATGTCCCCGGGCTCCAGCAGCGGGACGAGCTTCTCGATGAACTTATCGACGGCCGGACCGGCCTTGACCAGCAGCATCACCCGGCGCGGCTTCCTGAGCTTGCCCACGAACTCCTCCAGAGAGTGGGTCGCGAGGATCGTGTCGCGTCCGGCGGCCGGTCCCTTGACGAAATCGTCCACCTTGGAGACGGTCCGGTTGAACACGGCGACGGCGAAGCCCTTGTCGTTCATGTTCAACACGAGGTTCTGGCCCATCACGGCCAGTCCGATCAGTCCGATGTCCGCCTGCATGTCGGATGCGTCGGCCATTGCGTGCTCCTCAGTCTGGGGCGCGTGATTCGCTCGGTGCGTATCCTATGCGCCCGTGCGGGGAATGCAACAGTGGCCGCGCAAAGGTGAACCCGGCGCCGCGGGGGCAGCGGGACGCCGGGTGCGCGGCCCGGGGGTCGGAGCGGCCCGCGTACGGGAGCGCGTGGTGCGAGCAGAAGGCGAAGCGCTTATCTTCGCCACCGACGACGCAGCGCCAGCGGGATCCCGCCGACCAGGATGCACAGCATGGTCGGCTCGGGGATCAGCAGGTCCTGTTTCTGCGAGCTGGTCAGGGTCATCGTGCTGCGGGCCGGGACGTACGAAGTCGGCGCCGCATCCAGAAGCGCCTGGGCGCCGCCGGCAGCGCGGTGGTTCCGCGTGATGTAGAACGCGCCGCTGGTGACGTCGAACGGGTTCTCGTCCGACTCGTACAGCAACTCCCATATGGCGACCTGGAGCGAGGCGGCCCCCAGCGAATCGGTGACGCCGCCGGCCTGCGCCTCGTACAACCAACCGACCAGGTCGCCGTTGTGCAACGCCGTCACCGGCGTTTCGGTCGCCTCGCCGGAACCGGCGTACTGGCTGAGGTCGACGCAGTAGGTGTCGTAATCCTCGCCCTGGTAGCTGGCTCGCAATTGCCCGGCGTGGACGTGCTGCGTGCGAAAGGCCGAGTGAATCTTGACGCGCTGGTGCAGCCCGACGCCGTGGAACGTCACGACATCCGCCGAAGCGGCGCAGGGGGTCACGGCGATAAGAGCAACGGCAAGTGCTGCGACAGAGATGTTGGCGTGTGAACGGTTCATGGTTCGGCTCCTTCGACCAAACTCCTTCGCTTGGGGTGGTCGGCTTCTCCGGGTGCGTTTGCGGGCCCGCCAGCGGGCGTGCCCGTTTCCCGACCAGCAGGAACATAGGATTCATTCTGCGAGGGGGCAAACCGCGGGCGCGGATTTAGCCGTTGGGGAGGCGCAAGGCCCCCGGCGCGCTATACTTGGTGCGCCCGTCGACGGATACGACGGACCGACCGGGCAGGGGTTTGACAATGGATATCGCCGATCGACTTCACGAGCTGACGTACAACCTCTACTGGACGTGGCATCCGCAGGTGGTGGAGATATTCCGCGACCTGGACCCGGACCTGTGGCGGGAGGTGAACCACAACCCGGTGGAGATGCTGGACCGCATCGACGCCGAGACGCTCGAGCGACAGGCGTCGCGCCTGGCGCTGGAGGCCCGCATCAGCCAGGCCTTCCACGAGATGCACAACTACCTCCACGCGCGGAACACCTGGGGCGCGCGGCACGCCGGTCCGCTGCGGGCCCGCCCGGTGGCGCACTTTTCGGCCGAGTTCGGGCTCCACGAGTCGCTGCCGATCTATTCCGGGGGTCTGGGCGTGCTCGCCGGCGACCACCTCAAGAGCGCCTCGGACCTGGGCGTGCCGCTGGTGGGCGTGGGGCTGTTCTACGCCGAGGGGTACTTCCGGCAGCGGCTGCGTGCGGATGGCTGGCAGGAGGAGCGCTACGCCGTGGCCGACGTGGAGAAGCTCCCGATGGCTCGCGCCACCGACGCGGAAGGCAAGCCGGTGCGGGTGCGGGTCGCCGTCGGCGACTTCCCGATCCACGCCGTCGTCTGGGCCGCCGATGTGGGACGCAGCCGCCTGCTGCTGCTCGATGCCAACGTGGAAGACAACAGCGACGAGGACCGCGCCCTGACCGCGCAGCTCTACGGCGGCGACGCACGCACGCGCCTGCGCCAGGAGATTCTCCTCGGCGTCGGCGGCATCCAGGCGCTGCAGGCGACGGGCATCGTCCCGGGCGCGCTGCACATGAACGAGGGGCACAGCGCGCTTGCGGTGCTGGCTTTGGCGCGGTGCCTGATGCGCCGCGACGGGCGCCCCTTCGACGACGTCCGCCACGCGGCGCGGCGGATGAGCGTGTTCAGCACGCATACGCCCGTCGCCGCCGGTCACGACCGGTTCGACCCCGGCGAGCTGACCGACGCCCTGGCGCCGCTGCGCGACGAGCTGGGCATCTCGCAGCGCGACCTGCTGGCGCTGGGGCGGGTCAACCCGGACGACGACAACGAGCCGTTCTGTATGACGGTGCTTGGGCTGAAGATGGCCTCCGTCCGCAACGGCGTCTCCGCGCGCCACGGGCGGGTGACACGCCGGATGTGGGCGGGTCTGTGGCCGGAGGCGCAGACCGAGGAGCGGGTGCCCATCGGGCACATTACCAACGGCGTGCACGTGGCGTCGTGGCTGGCGGTTCCGCTGGCGCCGATGTACGCGCGCTATCTGGGCGACGACTGGACCCGGCGCATGTGCGAGCCGGCGACGTGGGCGGGGGTGGACCGCATCGACGACGTGGAGTTCTGGGAGCAGCACCAGGTGCTCAAGGCGCACCTGATCGACTACGTAGCCCGCTGCCTGCGCCGCCAGGCCGAGCGGCGCCCCGATGACGCCGACAGCCCGGACGCCTCCGCCCTGGACCCGAACGTGCTGACGATCGGCTTCGCGCGGCGCTTCGCGGCCTACAAGCGGGCCGATCTGCTGCTTCGCGCCCCGGACCGGCTCGAACGCCTGGTGTGCGATGCCGAGCGCCCGGTGCAGTTACTGTTCGCCGGAAGGGCTCATCCCGACGACGAGCAGGGCAAAGCGATCGTCCAGCGGATCGCCCAGGCCGCGCGTGACCCGCGATACGCCGGGCGCATCGTCTTCATCGAGGACCACGACATGAACGTCGGACGCCATCTCGTCCAGGGGACCGACGTGTGGCTGAACACGCCGCGACGTCCGCTGGAGGCCTGTGGAACCAGCGGGCAGAAGGCCGTGCTCAACGGCGCGCTGAACGTTTCCGTGCTGGACGGCTGGTGGGCCGAGGCCTACGACGGGGCGAACGGCTTCGCCATCGGGCAGGGCGGCGAACACGCCGACGCCGATCGCCAGGACGCAATGGACGCCGACGCCCTGTACGAGGTCCTGGAGCGGGAGGTGGCGCCGCTGTACTACGACCGCGACGAGCACGGCGCCCCGCGGGAATGGATCGCCCGTCAGAAGCACGCCCTGCGGACGCTTCCGTGGCGGTTCTGCGCCCGGCGGATGGTGATCGACTACACCACCTCGTGCTACCTTCCTGCCGCCGGCGGCGCGACGCGGTCCTTCGCCGAGACGTGACCGCCGGCAGGAGGCGCAGCGCGGGCTCAAGAATGGCGGCGAACGCTGCCAAAGCTGCCACGCGTATGCACAGGATGTCAAGGCGTTTTGTGTGTGCTGGGTTAGCATAGGATGGGCA
>JBMCUM010000003.1:0-23145 GCA_048622595.1 Planctomycetota bacterium
TGTCGTCGAACGTGATGCCTTCGCCGAGGATGCGATCCTTCATGGGCGGGTCTCCTTGCGTCTGTGGACGCCCGGCCGATCTGCCGTCGCGCTGCCAGGGCGGCGCATACGCCGAGCCGCGGGAATCCCCGAGCGGGGCGGCACGGGCCGGCGAGATGCTCCGGCGAGATGGCGTCCGTGTGGCTCCACGGCGTATTGTTGGCGCAGGCGGCGACGCTTGTCAAGGGGGCGGGCAACGAGACTCCCCCCCCCCCGGGCAAAGGGTACGCGGGGCGGGACGGATTTGTGCTGGCGGGGTGGGGCAGCGCACGCGACAATGCGCCGCGATCGTCGGGCGAGCCGGCGGCATCTGCGCGAGCGCACGGAGCACCACGTGGCGACGATGCACTTTCGGCGCCTGGGTCGGTCTTACCACCTGCGAATCCGTTCGGCCAACGACCTGCAGCGGATCGCCGAACTCGATGACGCGCACTGGCTGGCGACCAATGCGCCGATCGGCTCGCTGAACTGCGACGCGACCTTCCTGGCGCTGTTGGACGGCGATGGGAACGGGCGCATCACCGCCGACGAGCTGCGCGATGCCGTGACGTGGACGCTGGAGGCGCTGGGGCAGACGGACGGACTGCTCGCCGGAAGCGACACCATCACGTTGACCGCGTTGAACGCCCAGACCGAACTGGGCGCGTCGTTGCGCGACGCCGTCGGAAGGCTGCTCGGTCAGTTGGACCGTCCTGACGCGGGCGCCGTTTCGCTGGAGGACATCCGCCGCGTCAAGGCGGAGTTGGAAGCTCGCCCCGTCAGCGCCGCGGGCGTCGTCTTGCCCGAGGCCGCCGAGGATGAGACGGTGCGCCGCTTCCTGGAACACGTGGTCGCGGTCACCGGCAGCGGCGAGCACCCGACGGGCCGGGTCGGCGTCGGCGCAAAGGAGCTGGACGCCTTCCTCGCACAGGCGACCGCGTGCCTGGACTGGCTTGCCGCCGGCGACGAGAAGGATTTGCGCCCACTGGGCGATGCGACCCTTGCGGCGTGGCAGGCGTACGCGCCGCTGCGCGACAAGCTGGAGCAGTTCTTCGCGCAGTGTCGCGCCATCGCGATGGACCCCGCACTGGCGGATCGGGCGGGACCGGACCCGGCCGCGCGCCTGGAGCTGGACTTGTCCGACCCGGTCGCCATCGAGGCCTATCTGGCGAAGGCGCCGCTGGCGTCCCCGACCGCCGCCGGGCAACTGCCTCTGCGCGAGTCGGTCAATCCGCACTATGCTGACGCGCTGGAGCGGTTCGCGCGCGACGCCGTGGCGCCCCTGCTGGCAAGAGAGGCGGACGTCCTGACGCCCGAGGGGTACCGGCGCGTGCGCGACGCGCTGGAACCATTCGGCGCGCACCAGAGCAACCGGCCTGACGAGCGTCTGCTCGCCATCCCGGTCGAGATCCTGCAAACGTACCTCGCCCCGCGGTTTCGCGAGGCGGTCAGGACGTTGATTGCGCGCAGTCGCCCGGCCGAGTTTGCCGTGGACGCGGCGCGGTCTTTGGAAAAAATGGCGCTGTACCAGGCGAACCTTCTGTCGCTGGCGAACAATTTCGTCAGCTTTCCGCACCTGTACGACGCGCGGCGGCGGGCACTGTTCGAGATGGGCACGCTGGTCGTCGCGGGGCGTCGGCTGAACTTCGCCGTCCGCGTCGCGAACCGCGGCGCTCATGCGGAGGTGGCGCGGGAGGGCAACATGTTCGTCGTGTATGCCGAGGTCCTTCCGCCCGCCGGCGAGGCGCCCTACGAGGTGGCGCTTCCGCTGACGGCGGGCGGTAAAGGCCCGCTGCGCGTGGGCAGGCGGTGCGTGTTTCGTGAAACCTCGGGGCGGCTGGTCGACGCGAGAATCGTGGGAATGATCGAGAACCCGGTCAGCGCAGTCGAGGCCGTCACCGCCCCCTTCCACCGCCTGGGACGCATGCTCAGCGGGCGGATTGAGTCCATCGGCGCCGCGGCGGGAAAGAGGTTCGACTCGCGCGCCGAAACCGCCGTCCAGGCGGTGCCCACCGGCGAGACCCCCGCCCAGCCGGCCAGCGCCGCGAGCAAATCCGCCGTCTCCGGCGGCCTGCTGATGGGCGGCGCCGTGGCGGTCGCGGCGGTCGGTTCGGCCGTGGCGTACATCACCAAAACACTCGCGAACGTGCGCGTCTGGCAGGTGCTGACGGCGGTGGGGGCGACACTCGGGGTAATCATCGTGCCCATCGTACTGGTGGCGCTGTTCAAGCTCCGTCGGCGCGACCTGGGCGTGGTGCTCGAGGGCGCCGGTTGGGCGATTAACGGTCCCATGCGCCTGAGCCGGCGGCAGGCGCAGGCGTTCACCCGCCGACCGAGCTATCCCCGCTGGACACGCCTGCGCGCCTGGGCCGGGCACCTGGCACTTCTGGCGGCGCTGGCGGCGGGGGGAATTCTGCTCTGGGCGGCGCTGCGCTGACGGCGCTGCGGACGGACTTGACTCGCCGCCCGATCGACGGCGACAATTCCCGCCGTGAGCCGGACGCACAACAAGCCCGTCATCGGCGTCACCGGCGGCGTCGGCGCCGGAAAGAGCACCGTCGCCCAGACGCTGGGCGCGTGCGGCTGCGAGGTCATCGACGCCGACGCCCTCGGCCACGAGGTCATCCAGACCCCCTCGGTCCGCGACGCGCTCGTCGCCCGCTGGGGCGCGGGCGTCCGCGACGCCGACGGACGGGTCGACCGCGCCGCGGTGGCGCGGATCGTCTTCGACGACGCCGACGAGTTGGCCTTCCTCAACGCGCAAATGCACCCCCCGCTGCGCGACCGGATGGCCGAGCGGATCGCCCACGCTCGCCGGAACCGCCAGCGCCGCGGGGTGGCGCTGGACGCGGCCGTGCTGTTCGAGGCCGGGTGGGACGACCTCTGCACGCACACGGTGTGCGTGACCGCGCCGCGGGCCCAACGGACCGATCGCCTGCGGCGCGAGCGGGGATGGGACGAGGGCGAACTCGACCGGCGCGAAAAAAGACAGATTTCGCTGGACACGAAGTTGGCGATGTGCGATTATACTTTGGAGAACAGCTCCGGCGTTTCCCGCCTGCGCAAGCAGGTTCGCACGCTTTTCCACGATATACTTCACTCCGTGGACTGCTCATAAGAGCTTGCCTGCCGTGCGTATTGAGATGACGGGCGCGCGGCCTGCCGCGGGGAATCGCCACCACGGGTCGTGCAATCCCCGGCGCAGCGGGGCGCTCGCCCGCGGGCGGAAGCTTCGGAACGAGCAATCGGACTAGCCACAGAGTCGTCGGGGACGCCCAAGCGCGATCTGAACACCACCGACGGCGATTTCACGCCCTGTTGGGAGGCACAGCCGTTATGGCCAGACAGAACGACACCACGAAGCGTCGCTCAGGCGTGCGCGGTCAGCGCAACGACGCCGAGGCGGACGAGCAGCGGGACAATCCCGCGGCCGATGAGGAACTCTTCGAGGCTCGCGAGATCCTCGAGGAAGGCGAGACGTACGAGGAGCCCCCCGCCGGGACCGGTCCCGAGGACAAGTCCGCCGAGGACAAGTCCGCGGAGGACGAACCCGCCGAGGACAAGTCCGCGGAGGACAAGGCCACCGGGGACGAACCCGCCGCGAAGAAGCAGGCCGCCTCGCCCCGCAAGTCCAAGTCGTCGGGCAAGTCGCAGAAGCGCTCCGGCCGTGACCGCAAGGGACGCGGCAAGGACAAGCGCGGCGACCGCGACGAGTCGGACGAGGAGACCGGCTTCGACGAGGAGATGCACGAGAAGTACGAGCAGGTGAAGCGCGGCGAGCTTCAGATTCCGGCGCTGAAGCAGATGGACGACGAGGAGCTGCAGAAGGTCGCCCGCGAAGAGGGCGTCACCGCCCCGGAGTCCATGCGCCGCGACGAGCTGGTCATCGCGATTCTCAAGGCGCGCATCGAGGCCAACGGCATGATGCACGGGGAGGGCGTCCTGGAGATCCTGCCTGACGGGTTCGGCTTCCTGCGCAACCCCGAGGCCAGCTACACGCCCAGCCCGGACGACATCTACGTTTCCCCCAGCCAGATCCGACGGTTCGGGCTGCAACAGGGCAACCTCGTGTTCGGGCAGATCCGCCCGCCGAAGGAGTCGGAGAAGTACTTCGCGCTGCTGCGCGTCGAGGCGATCAACTGGGACGTTCCCGACAAGCTGTCCCAGCGGACGGAGTTCGAGAACCTCACTCCGGCCCACCCGGACCGGCGGATCCTTCTGGAGACCACCTCGGACGAGATCAACATGCGCGTTATCGACCTGATCGCGCCGATCGGGTTCGGTCAGCGGATGCTGATCGTCTCGCCGCCGCGGGCGGGCAAGACGGTGCTGCTTCAGAAGATGGCCAATGCCATCCTGACCAACCAGCCGGACGTGCACGTGATCGTGCTGCTGATCGACGAGCGCCCGGAGGAGGTCACCGACATGCAGCGCACCACCAACGCGCAGGTGATCGCCTCCACGTTCGACGAACCGGCGCCGCGGCACCTCCAGGTCGCCGAGATGGTCAGCGCCATGACCCGCTCCATGGTCGAGTACGGAAAGGACGTGGTCATCCTGCTGGACTCGCTGACCCGCCTGGCGCGGGCCTACAACACCATGGCCCCGCGGTCGGGGCGGATCATGACCGGCGGCATCGACGCCAGCGCCCTGCAGGCGCCGCGCCGGTTCTTCGCCTCCGCGCGCCACATCGAGGGCGGCGGGTCCCTGACCGTCATCGCCACCGCCCTGGTCGAGACCGGCAGCCGAATGGACCAGGTCATCTTCGAGGAGTTCAAGGGCACCGGAAACTCCGAGGTCTACCTCGACCGTCGGCTCGCCGAGCGCCGCATCTACCCGGCGATCAACATCGGCGCCTCCGGAACCCGCAAGGAAGAGCTCCTCGTCGACCCCTCCGAGCACAAGCGCATCACCGCCCTGCGGAAGGTGCTGTCCGAAATCCAGCCCGTCGAGGCCATGGACATGCTCGTCGACCGACTCGGCAAGACCCAGTCCAACGCCGAGTTCCTCATGGCCATGAGCCCCGAACGCGCCAGGATGTGACCGCCCCGCCAAGCCCGGGGCGAACCAGACACCCCCAAGCCCGTGCGAGCATTCGCGCGGGCCTGCACGAAGCAAGCGGCAATTGCCCGGGGCGCATCTGCCGATTAGAATGGTGCTGCGGTTGCGCGGCCGCGCCACCCGGTTTATGCGCGGAAAGGGACGTGCCATGATCCATTCCATGCACATCGAGAACTTCAAGTGCTTCAAGGACTTCGACATCGAACTGGGGCCGTTCAACGTCCTCATCGGCCCCAACGACAGCGGAAAAACGGCGTTCTTGCAGGCGATCCGACTTGCCGGGGCAGTTCCCTTGGACGAGTGGGCCAAGCCAGTTCTTCTAAGTCAAATTGGCCTCGGGCTAGGACGTGATCTGGTTTGGAAGCAGGATCCTGAAGCTAATATCCATCTGCGAATACAGAAGCTGGGCGGCCAAGGCAAGCCTGAATGGCCGTCGGTCGTGGTGAGATCAAATCCGCAGATGCATATACAGGCGACAATTGAAGAAACACCCGGCGCAATTCCGCAGGTTTCCAGGGCTAGGGAAAAGCTACCCGAGGGTTGGCAGAAGGGGTGGCACCAGAACGCATTGGGCGAAGGGGGGAATTACAGCGGCTGGCGCGTGGGCTATTATCGGATGGATCCCCATGCGTTACGTCAGCCCAGCCCCGTACGAGATTCGATATTGCAGATGGACGGAACCGGCCTGGCAAGCTTCCTTGCAGATTTACGTTTGGCGCCGTCGCGCGTCTTTGACGAGCTGCAAAACGCCTTTCTTCAGCCGCCCAGGCATCATTATGCGGGTATACGAATCGCTCAGCGACTGATAGGAATGGCGAACTTCAAGAATCAAGGGCCAAAGGAAGTAGACTGTTTTGTGCTCAAGTTTGCCTTGCGTGACGATGGAGAACTTCCGGCAGAGGACGTGTCGGATGGTGTCATGCTAAGTCTTGCCTACCTCGCGCTTTATTATGGTGAGAACCGACCGCACATCCTGCTAATTGAGGAACCTGAGAATAGCGTGCATCATGCGAGTCTCAAGGAAATCATTGCGACGCTGAAAGACATGGCCGAGAAGGGCACGCAGGTCATTCTCACGACGCACTCGCCGTATCTCCTGGACCAGGTAGAACCGGCCGAAGTCCGCGTGTTCGCCAAGGACGAAGAGGGCGCCGTACACGCGGTGAATCTGGCCGAGTATCCGGACGTGGAGAAGCTCCGCGAGCAGGAGTTCATGACCGGCGAGATCTGGAGCATGCTGGAAGAATCGAAGATCGTCGAGAAGGTCCGAGCGTCGGGGGCGGGCACGTGAGCGACAAGACGGTTCTGATCATCGGCGAAGGGAAGGGGGAGATCGGCAACGACCTGGACCAGCCGCTAAACCCGGATGATGGGCTGCCCGCCCTGCCGCGACTGGTGCATCGCCTTAGCGATGAGCCGGAAAATGGGCGGTATGTCTGCTGGAAGTTGTCCGAAATGGTCCGGCATCACGCCCGATCGCGTCCCGCACATAGTGCGACGCCCAAGAAAAGCGACAGCAAGACCGCCATTGCCGCACGCGTTATCGCGCGTAATCGAGACTACGTCGGGGCAGTGTTGGTTGTGGATTGCGACGGACCGGACGGAACGGTCCGGATGGACAACCTGAAGGTCGGGCGCGATTATGCCGCGTTCGCAGACCATCCGCCGCTTGCTCTCGGCCAGGCGGTGGAAGCGTTCGACGCATGGATGATCGCCGACGGTTTAGCCATAGGTCAGGCTGATGGCGACGCGGAAAACAATCACCCGCAACCGGAGAAACTGACCCGCCACAAGCACGCGGGCCAACTACCCAAGGAACGTGCTGCTGAGATATTCGGTGTTTCTTCAGATGGCACAGGTTTGGGAAAAAAGTATCCCATCGTGGCGCAGCACGTTGATCTTGGCTTTCTGGAGAGGGCATGTCCTGAGGGCTTCAAGCCCTTTGCGGATGAAGTCCGGAAACATATCGCGCCGGTGGTGAGCGAATGAGCGACCTGACGCGGACGGCATTGGCGATTGACCGGGAGTTGCTTGAGCGGTTCGACGCCTGGATGGCGCGCCACGGGTACACCAACCGCAGCGAGGCGATGCGGGACTTGATCCGCTCGGCGCTGGTCGAGGCCGAGTGGGCGGACCCCGCGGCCGAGGTCGTCGCCGCGGTGAGCATCATCTACGATCACGCGGCCCACGACCTGGCCCAGGCGCTGACCGAACGCCAGCACGCCGCCCATCACGCCGTGCTGTGCAGCCAGCACGTGCACCTGGACCACGACCACTGCCTGGAGGTGATCCTGCTGCAAGGCACGGCCGGGCAGCTCCGCGAACTGGCCGAGGCGATCATCGCCGCCCGCGGCGTCAAGGCGGGCAAGCTGACCCTCCTGAGCCGGCACGTGTGAACCCCCTGGGGCTCACGCGCCCAGCGGCAGGCGTGCCGCGGCGGTGTAGACGGGTCCGTCCTTCGTCAGCTCGCTGGTGTAGATGACGACCTCGTCGGCGTAGGGCGTGCCGAAGCGCGTCTCGGCGTGGGCGGCGACGGCGCGGCGGACCTGCTCCGGTCGGCGGGCGTACTTGACGCGCGCCAGCGTGATGTGCGGGCGGAACGCGCGGCGCTCCTGGCGAAAGCCCAACCCCTCCAGCACGTTGCCCAGCGCCGCGTGCAGCGCGGCCAGGCGCCCGGTCTGCTCGGCGACGTTGGCCCAGATCATCCGCAGCTTTCGCCCGCCCGCCGGAACGCACAGGGCGCCCTCGACGGCGAAGTCGAACGGCTCGATCTCGCCCGCGGCGGCGGCGATGGTCTCGCACAACTCGGTGAGCCGCTCGTCCTCGACCTCGCCCAGGAAGTGCAGCGTTACGTGCAGGTTGTCCGGCGCGGTCCAGCGGATCTTGGCGCCGCGGCGCGGCACGCTGCGCTCCAGAGGCGCCAGCGCCTTGCGCGTCTCCTCATCGATGTCCAGTGCGATGAACGTCCGCATGCGATCCCTAGAACCGCGTGATCTCGCGAAACTCGTCCAGGCGCGCGTCCACCTCCTCCCGGCTGGCGGCGATGAGCCGGTTCAGCGAGAAGTCCTCCAGCTCGATCCCGGCCGTGACCGTCCCGCACGCGATCGCCGCGCGAACCGTCGCGGTGTCGACCTTGTCGATGGCCGCCAGGTGCCCCATCATCGCCCCGGCGTAGGTGTCGCCCGCGCCGGTAGGGTCCACGACCTTGCAGGAGGGATACCCCGGCAGCGGCCAGGCGCGCCCGTCCATGAACAGGATGCTGCCGTGCTCGCCCTTCTTGACGATGACGAATCTGCGGACGGTCCGGGCAATCTCCAGCCCGGCGGCGATAACGTTGTGCTTCTCGGTCAGCAGCTTGGCCTCGCCGTCGTTGAGCACGAACCCGTCGATCTTGTTCAGCAGCGCCGTCAGCGCCTCGTGCTCGGTCCGGATCCACAGGTCCATGGTGTCGGCCACGACGAGCTTCGGGCCGGTGAGCTGGCCCAGCAGCTCCATCTGCAGCGCCGGATGCGTATTGGCCAGGAAGACGTACTCGCTGTCGAGAAAGGCGTCAGGGATCTTCGGTCCGGCCTCTTCGAGGACGTTGAGATCCACCTCGATGGTGTCGCGCTGGTTGACGTCCTCGTGGTAGCGCCCGTGCCAGCGGAACGTCTCGCTACCGGCGCGGACCTCCAGTCCGGCCAGGTCGATGTTGGGGTTCTCCTCGAGGGGGCGCAGGAAGTCGGGCGGGCAGTCCCCGCCGACGACGCCCACCAGGCGAACCGGGGTGAAGAAGCTCGCCGCGTAGGCGAAATACACGCTCGATCCGCCCAGGGCGTTCTCGACCGTGCCCGTGGGCGCCTCGACGGTGTCGATTCCGATGCTGCCGGTGACAAGCAGACTCATGTGCGGCTCCTTGGTAAGGTTGGGGTACGTCGGAGTGTATCGCGGCGCGCCGGCGTGGACAAGGCGGGCCCGCGGCGTCACTGCCGGTCGCGCCGGGGGCGAAACACCAGGCGTATGGGCACTTCCGCAAAGGGCAAGTGCTCGCGAAGCCGGTTCAGCAGGAACCGCCGGTAGCTTTCGTCGAAGCTCCCAACGTCGTTGACGAAGCACACGATCGTCGGCGGGTCCGTGCTCACCTGCGCGGCGTAGTAGAGCTTCGGCGGGCGGGTTCCTCTGCGGTGGCTGGGCCCGCGCCGGGCGAGCACCTCCCGCAGCGCCGCGTTCAGCCGCCCCGTCCCCACGCGCGTGTGCGCCTGGGCGTAAAGCTGACCGGCCAGGCGAATCGTCTCGCGGACGTTGACCCCGGCGTCGGCCTGGGTCAGCGACACCGGCGCGAAGCTCAGCGACGGGAACGTCCGCTGCAGATACTCGCCGTAGTCCTCCCCGGAGGCCGAGCCCGACGCCAGGTCCCATTTGTTGACCACGAACACCAGCGGACGGTCCTGCTTGGCGACCTCGGCGGCGAGCTTCTTGTCCACCTGCGAGACGGGCACGGACGCGTCGATGAGCAGCGCGACGACGTCGGCGCGGCGGATGGACCGCATGGCCCGACTGTAGCTGTAGAACTCGACGTCGCCGGCGAGCTTCTTTTTCTTGCGGACGCCGGCGGTGTCGATGAGCGTGATCTTGCGCCCATCGATGTCGATGGTCACGTCGACGCTGTCGCGCGTGGTTCCGGGCGTCTCGGAGACGATCACGCGGGGCTCGCCGGCGAGGGCGTTGATGAAGGTGCTCTTCCCGGCGTTGCGCTTTCCGACGACGGCCAGGCGCATCACCGACGGCGTGGGCGCCTCGCCAGATCCGCCCAGGCGGGCGCGGATCGCCTCACGCAGGTCGTCGGCGCCGAGCCCGTGGGCGGCCGAGACGGCCAGCGGCTCGCCGAAGCCCAGCTCGTGCATGTCATACAGCTCGCTGAGCTGGTCGGGACGATCGACCTTGTTGGCCACCAGCAGCACCGCACGCCCCTGCCGCCTCAGGCGCTGCGCGACGTGACGGTCCAGCGGCAGCACGCCCTCGCGCGCGTCGACGACGAAGAGGATCAGCGCCGCGGCCGAGATCGCGTAGGCGATCTGATCCTCGACCTCGGCGGTGAGGTCGTCGCTGTCGTCGATGCCCATCCCGCCGGTGTCGACCAGCTCGCCGTACCCGTCGGCGCCGGTCTCGCCCAGCGCCAGCGGCACGGAGACGCGGTCGCGCGTCACCCCCGGGGTCGGGTCGACGATGGAGACCCGCCGCCCGACCAGGCGGTTCAGCAACGAGCTCTTGCCCACGTTCGGCCGGCCCACGATGGCAATGATCGGAAGCGCCATGCCCGCATCGTACCGTCTCGTGCGGGCTGGGGGAATGCCGACCCGCCGTGAGCCATTTGCGATGTTCGTAGCGCTGGCCCCTGCGGTCATACGACTCGTACGAGGTCTTCGACAATCCTGCCCGCGCTACGGATAAAGGCCACATCGCAAATGGCTCGCGTCCGACGGCGGTTGTGCGCGGGGCGCTGCCGGGGGTATCATCCGTGGCGATGCGCCGGGTGCTGCACATCATCGACGGGTTCGTATCGCGCGACGCGGCGTGGCATCTCGAGCTGCTGTTCGCCGGCGGCGACGCGATCGTCTCGGTCGGTCCGCCGCCCGACTGGTGGCCGAGCGCCCTGCCGGCGCGCGGCGAGCACGTGCCGTTCGGCATCGCGTCGCTGTGCGGCGCGCGGCTGGGGCGCGAGGCGGCGAGGGCGGACGTGATCCACGCCTGGTCGCTTCGCGCAGGCCAGGCCGCGGGAGAGGCCGCCCGCCGCGCCGAGCGTCCCGGCGTGGTGTCGCTTTCGTGCGTCCCGTCGGGCGAGGACCTCCGCCGCGCCCTGAACGCCCCGGCGTTTTCGGGTCTGCACCTGACCGCCCCGACCCAAGCCGCGCGGACGGCGCTGCTGCGCGCCGGAGCGTTCGACGACCAGGTCCACGTGCTGTACGCCCCGGCGCGGGCACCCGCCGATGCGGCCGCACGCCGTCAGCGCGTCCGCGCCGAGCTGGGCGTGAGCGGCTCGCAGTGGTTGCTGGTCTCCCCGACCGAGATGACCCGTACCGCCGGGCACATGTACGCCTCCTGGGCCCACGCGATCGTCCGCCACGTCCGCCCGGGGCTGCGCCTGCTGCTTCCCGGCGGGGGGGCGGCGCTGCGGCACGTGCGTTACTTCGCCGCAACCACCGGGTTCGAGGAGGAGGTGTTCATCCCCGGCGACCGCGTGGGCCTGGACGACGCACTGGCGGCAGCCGACATCGCCGCCTTCTTCGCCGAGCGCGACAACGGTACGGCCTCGCTGGCGCGGGCGCTGGCGACGGGGACGCCGGTAGCGGCCTGCGAGACGCCGGACGCCCGCGAGCTGACCGACGGCGGGCGTGCGGCGGTGCTGGTTCGCCCCCGGGTGCCCCGGGCTCACGCCGCCGCGACGCTCGAGCTCGTCGAGGACGCCGAGCGACGCGCCGCCCGCGCAGCGGCAGGGCGCGAACTGGCCGACCGGCGGCACACGCCGACCGGCTGTCGCGACCAGCTTGAAGCGATCTACGAGGCGGCCTCCACCGCCCGGGCCCGCTTGAACGCGTGATTTGCGGGGCGATATAATCCGCTCGTACGGCGATCCTTTGACCGTCCGCCGGTCGGGCCCGACCGGTATCACGATGCCCTCGATCCACGCCGCCGACATCTTGCCGCGCCGGCAGAACGGCGTGGAGTTCGCCGACGCCGACGCCGAGCGGCAGCTCGCCGGCGCGTTGGACCGTGTGGCGCGGCCGCAGGAGGGCTTCGCCCGGGTCAAGCACAACCCCTCGCGGACCGTGTGGCGCGGCGACGTGGACGGCGTGTCGCTGTACGTCAAGCACTTCCACCCGCGGTCGCTGTGGGGGCGCCTGCGGCGCCGTCTGGGCTTCTCCGACGCCCGTCGGGAGCTGCGCCTCAGCCGACGCCTGCGCGACGCCGGCGTGGCCGCACCCCGCGTGCTCGCCGCCGGACGCGAGGGGCAGCTCGAGTGGGTCGCCAGCGAGACCGTCACCGACGCCGAGCCCGCCGACGCCTGGCACGCCCGTCAGCGTGCCGCCGGACGCGAGGGGCACAAGCGGATCCGCCGGGCCATCCGCGCCCTGGCGCGGACGGTCGCGCGGATGCACGCGGCCGGAGTGGTGCACCACGACCTGCACTGCGGGAACCTGCTGGTGCGCGAATCGGACGGTGAGTGCACGTTCGTGGTGATGGACCTGCACCGCGCGCGGCGGCGCAGCGGGCGGCGGGCGCGGGCGGCGAACCTCGCCCAGCTCCTCCACGATCGGCGCGACTTCACCACCCGCGCCGAGCGGATGCGGTTCCTGCGGGCGTACCTGGACGCGGCCGGCATTGGCGAGCAGGTTCGCGGCTGGGACATGCTGGTCGCGGAGCTGGCGCGTCGGCACACGGCGAGGCAGCATGCCCAGCGGGACCGGCGGATCGCCGGCAGGAACCGCTATTTCGCCCCGGTGGTCCTGGACCGGGGATGGCGAGGCCGGGTGGTGCTGGCATCGAAGCGCCACCCTGTCGGGTCGCGCGCGGCACAGATGACGTTCACCGCCGAGGCGTGGCGCGCGGCGCTGCGCCGCCCCGAGCGGCTGCTCAAAGGCCCGGAGGTCGAGGTAGTCAAGGACAGCCCCACCAGTCGCGTCGTCCGCCGGACGCTGACCGTCGCCGGAGAGGACCTGGACGTGTACCTCAAGCAGTCCCACCGCAAGCGCCGGGGGAAGATCCTGCTGGACTGTTTCCGCCGCGGACGCGGCGTGCAGGCGTTCCGCCTGGGACACATGCTGCTGACGCGGCGCATCGCCACGGCCCTTCCACTGGCCGGTCTGGAGCGCCGCCGGGGCCCGTTCCTGCTGGATACCATCTCCGTAACCGAAGCCGTCCACGCGCCGCGCCTGAACCGCTTTCTGGACACGCATCTGGGCGACGCGGCCGGCAGCGGTGCCAAACTCGACGGTCCGCAACGGTATCAGCTCGCTCAAGGCGTGCTGTGGCAGCTCGGGCGTCTGGTGCAGGGGCTTCACGACCACGGGTTCGCCCACCGCGACCTCAAGGCGCCGAACATGCTCGTGCACTGGCGGCGCGGCGAGCTGCCGGAGATCGTGCTGGTGGACCTCGACGGGCTGCGACGGACGCGCCTGCTGACGGTGCGACGCCGGTTCCAGGGGCTGATGCGCCTGAACGTCTCGTTGCTGAAGTGCCCCGTGGTCAATCATGCCGGGCGACTGCGCATGCTGCTGGGGTACCTGCGCCGTCCCGGGTGCGGGCGGATCAACTTCAAGCCCTACTGGCGCGTGCTGGAGGCGTGGTCGGCGCGGAAGCTCAACCGGCAGATCCGCTCCCGGCGGCGGCGCCAGCGCGCCCTGCGGAGGCCGGTCTCATGACGACCGCCGGCGCCCCGACCCCGCCGCACCGGGTGCTGCTCGTCAAGCCCAGCTCCCTGGGCGACGTCGTCACCGCCGTCCCGGTCCTCCGCGGGCTGCGGCGAGCGTTTCCCGACGCCCACATCGCCTGGCTTCTGGGCGACGCCTTCGCGCCCCTGCTGGCAGACGACCCGGACCTCGACGAAATCATCCTCTTCCCCCGCAAGCGCCTGGGGCGGTGCTGGCGATCGCCGGGCGCGGCGCGCGACCTGCGCCGCCTCATCAGGACGCTCCGCCGCGGACGGTTCGACTGGGTCATCGACCTCCAGGGATTGTTCCGCAGCGGGTACTTCGCCTGGCGAAGCGGTGCCGGCGTCCGGGCCGGATTCGCCGACGCGCGCGAGCTGGCCGGGCTGTTCTATACCCACCGAATCCGCCCCGAGTGTCCCCACACCGTCGACCGCAACATCGCCCTGACCGAGGCGCTGGGCGTCGCCGCCTCGCGTGAGGACATGACGCTGCACGTGCCCGACGCGGCGCGACGGTTCGCCGAGCAATTCGCCGACGAGCACGGACTCACGGGGCGAGGGTTCCTCGTCGGCGTTCCACCCACCCGGTGGCAGTCCAAGCAGTACCCGGTGCGCCACTGGCGGGCGGTGACCCGCGCGCTGGCCGACGACGCCCCGCTCGTGCTGCTGGGGGCGCCGGGCGACGAGCCGCTGTGCGACGCCGTCGCCGACGACTCGCCCGGCGTGGTCAACGCCTGCGGGCGGACGACGATTCCGCAGATGGCGGCGTTGATCGAGTCGGCCGCCGGGGTCATCTGCAGCGACTCGGCGGCCAAGTTCATCGCCCCGGCCGTCGGAACCGACGCCGTCGTGCTGATCGGTCCCACCCGCGTCGAGCAGACGGGGCCGGTCGGAAGCGCTCGCGCGATCCTCGCCGACGTGCCCTGCCGCGGATGCCGCAAACGGTTCTGCGGACACCGCACGTGCATGGAGCTGATCCACCCGCGCGAGGTCGCCGCCGCCGGACGCGCGATGCTGGACGGGGCGCGTTAGCGGCACGAGCGTCTTGCCCGCCGGCGCAACGGCGGGCACAATGCCGCGCGGACAAAAGGCGGAAGGCAGGCACAGGATGCAAGAGATTCGACCAGACGTCAGCCAGCCCGCAGGATGCGACGAGCACGGCGCCGCCTGGCAGGCGGTAAAGGGGGCATCCCCTGGAGCCCCTGCATCCCGCTGGCGTCCGGTATCGTTCCACCGGCGCGCGGGCGTAACAGCGCGGGCGTAACAGTGAGGACGTAGCGATGCCGCATCGCTACATGACCCGCAAGGCGAAGGCCTTCTTCCTCTACCGCGTGCTGCACGTGGACGACACGCCGCATCGGATCGCGCTGGGCGTGGCGATCGGCGTCTGGGCGGGGTGGATGCCCATTGTCGGCATCCAGATGATCACCACGTTCATCGTTGCGACCCTCCTGCGAGCAAACAAGGTGGTCGGCATGCCGTGGGTGTGGATCTCCAACCCGGCCACGATGGCGCCGATGTACCTGACGGACTACTGGGTGGGGTGCGTGCTGACGGGGCGCGACTGGAAGAATCCCGGGTTCATCGACGCGTTGCACGCGCCGGGGGGATGGATGGACAAGATCATCGCCTGGCTGGAGGCGACCGGCAACGTCGTCGCCCCGCTGATGCTCGGCGGGTTCGTCGTCGGCGTCGTGTTCGCCCTGCCCTGCTACTTCCTCATCCGCTGGGCCGTCATCACCTACCGCCGACGGCGCCACCGACGACAGAGCGCCCGCCAACTGCCCGATGCGTGAAACGACCCGGTTCGCGAGTTTTGCGCAGCGCCCTATGATGCGCCGTCCGCGAGGCGCCCTGCGGATGCAAGTCGCGTCGTACACGAAAGCCGCCTGATTGCCATCCGGCGGCGTCTTGATCGATACCCCCTCGAACGTTCGGACAGCTACCTGCAGATCGTAGACCGCAGGGTTCGCCCTACCGCTCAATCACCTTCGTCGGGTGTCTTTCGGACGATGAAGGTCGCGCCCGCATCGTTCGCAACCTCTGTGCCCCCCATGACGTCGCTGATTACATAGCCGTTATCTGCCAGCGCGAGCCGCAGCTTGTCGGCGGTAGCGAAGTCCTTCTGCTTCCGCGCCCGCTGGCGCCGCCGGACCATGTCCACGATCTCGTCGGGCACGTCCAGTTCCTGCGCCTCCATCCGCTCGATGCCGAGCCCCAGCACCTTGTCCATCTCCGCCAGCGTCGCGTAGCGCCGCGGCGCCGCCGCGTCGGCGCGGGTCGCGTTCCACATCGCCGCCAGCGCCCGCGGGGTGTTCAGGTCGTCGGCGACCGCGGCGCGGAACTCGCCCAGCGGCTCGTCCAGCGGCGCCCCGTCGCCCGCCTCGACCCGCAGGTCGCAGACCGCGCGCCGCAGGCGCGCGATCGCGCTGCCCGCCGCGTCCAGCGCCTCCCACGAAAACGCCAACTGCTGCCTGTAATGCGCCTGCAGCAGGAAGTACCGGTAGGCGACCGGCTCGCAGCCCCGCTCCTCCAGCTTGTCCAGCGTCAGGAACTCGCCGCCGGACTTGCTCATCCGCCCCCCCTCGGACTCGTCGCCGGCGGGCATCGTCAGGAACTCCCCGTGCATCCACCAGTTGCACCACTCGTGTCCGAGGGCGCACTCGGCCTGGGCGATCTCGTTGGTATGGTGGACGTTGACGTGGTCCACCCCGCCGCAGTGGATATCCAGCCGCTCGCCGAGGTGCTTGATCGCCATCGCCGAGCACTCGACGTGCCAGCCGGGGAAGCCCACCCCCCACGGACTGTCCCATTCCATCAGGCGCCGGGCATCTTTCGGCGAGAACTTCCACAGGGCGAAGTCCGTGGGGTTGCGCTTGCCGGCCGTCATCTCGACCCGCGCCCCGGCCTGGAGGCCTTCGAGGTCCAGTCGGGCTAGCTTGCCGTAGTCGGACAGCTTTGACGTGTCGAAATACACGCCGTCGTCGGTGACGTAGGTGTACCCGTTTCGCTCGAGCTTGCGGACCAGGTCGATCTGCGCGTCGATCTCCTCGGTGGCGCGGCACCAGAGGTCGGGCTCGATGCAGTTCAGCCGCGACAGGTCCGCCCGGAACGCATCCCAGTAGAACTGGGCAATTTCCCAGACCGTCTTGCCCTCGCGCCGCGCTCCCAGGGCCATCTTGTCCTCGCCCTCGTCGGCGTCGCTGACCAGGTGCCCGACGTCCGTGACGTTCATCACGTGACGGACGTCGTACCCGCCCACGTGCCTCAGCGTCCGCTTGAGCACGTCCTCGAAGACGTACGTCCGCAGGTTGCCCACGTGGGCGTAGTTGTAGACGGTCGGCCCGCAGGTGTAGAGCTTGACGACCGGCGGGTCGATCGGCTCGAAGACGTCCTTGCTCCGCGTCAGCGTGTTGTAGAGTCTCAATTCCATCAGCGTGGAGTCCGCGGGTTGGGCGAGCGGAACGAGGAACGCCCCGGCCGATGCTCCGGTAGTCCGCCACGACACCGCGGACCGCGCCGGCGCGCTAGCGCCGCCACCGGCCTTCCCTGAAGCGTTTCGCCATGCGTCCTCGCAACTCGCGAGCAGTGTCCGGCGCGTCGGAAGCGATGTTCTTCCGCTCGCCGGGGTCCTCGACCAGGTCGTACAGCTCCACAATATCGTTGTAGTTCTCGATGTACTTATAGCGTTCCGTGCGGATCAACCGCCAGTTCCGGATGGCGCTGACCGCCTCCCGACGATGGGCCTCGTCCTCGCCGCGGAGGATCGGCGCGAACGATCGCGCGTCGATGTTCTCCTGCGGTCCCAGACCGGCCAACTCGCAGATCGTCGGGTTGACGTCGATCAGCTCGACCAGCGCGTCGTTGCTCCGGCCTGCGTCGATGCCCGGTCCGGCGGTCAGTAACGGCACGTGGACCGACCCCTCATAGGCGACGGACTTGGTGTAACAGCCGTGGTCGCCAAGCATCTCGCCGTGGTCGCTGGTGAACAGGACGAAGGTGTTGTCCAACTGGCCGCGGCGTTCGACGCCATCGAGGATGCGCCCGATCTGCTCGTCGATGCACTCGACGATCGCGCTGTACTGGCGGCGCGTGACCGCGACCTCTTCGGGCTCCAGACCCAAGTTGCGGCGCGTCACCCACGCCGGCTTACCCGCCGGGTCGTGCGGCACGGCCGGCGGAGCTTCGGCGCTTCGGTAGCGCCGCGCGTACTCGCTCGGCGGGTCGAACGGGTCGTGCGGGCCGACGAAACTGACCAGCAGGTACCACGGGTACGTATCGTCTGCAGTGTCCAGCCACTCGACCGCGCGGCGTCCGATGTAGCACTCCTCGAACGCTTCGGTCGGGAGGACCGAATCGTGCGAGGCGTGCTTGACCCACCCTGTCCTTCCGCGGGCGACATAGTCGCGGTGGAACCGCTCGTAGAGCCCCTGCTCCTGCAGCCACAACCCGTAGGGACCGAGCGGTCGGGGCGAGTTGCCGGCGTGCATCTTGCCCTCGCACTCGACGGGTCGCGTGAAGCCGTAGGTGAACATCACCGGTCGGGCGCCGTCGCGCCCGTTCCACGGGTCCGGCTTGGCCAGGTCGACCTTCCCGACAAGCCCGACGTGGTATCCGGCGTCGCGGAGACGGTGGTGGTAGGTCCGCGTCGAGGCGGGAAGGAAGCTCTGGTTGTCCAGCGAGCCGACGCGCCCCGGCTGAAGCCCGGCGGCCAGGCCGATCCGCGCCGGGGCGCAAACCGGACAATTCGTCTGGCAGCGCGTGAAACGCACGCCGCGCCGTGCGATGCGGTCGAGGTTCGGCGTGTTGACCCAGCTCGCCCCGGCCGCGCCAAGCCAGTCCCAGCGATGCTGGTCCGTCATGATCAGCAGGATATTCGGGCGCTCGGTCTGAGGCATGGTTCCTAGTGCTCCTCTTCCAGTGTCACGGCCGCGATGGCGGCGATGCCCTCGCCCCGGCCGATAAAGCCCATTCGCTCGTTGGTCTTGGCCTTGACGGCGACGCAATCGGCTCCGACGCCCAGCAGCTCGGCGATGCGGCGAGCCATCGCCGGCTTGTGCTCGCCGAGCTTGGGCCGCTCGGCGAGGACCGTCACGTCGCAGTTGCCCACGACCAGGCCTCGAGCCGCTCCCAGCGCGACGGCGTGGCGGACGAAGGCACTGCTGTCGGCGCCGGCCCATCGCGGGTCGTCGTCGGGAAAGTGCTCGCCGATGTCCCCGGCCGCCAGGGCGCCGAGGATCGCGTCCGTAATCGCGTGCAGGACGGCGTCGCCGTCGCTGTGCCCGGACAGCCCGCCCGTGGGGGCGACCACCACCCCGCCGAGGACCAGCGGGCGGTCGGTCTCGTCGGCGGCGAAGCCGTGCGAGTCATATCCCAGCCCGATGCGTGTCATGCGCTCACCGTAGCCCAACGGCGCGCGCCGCACAAGCGCAGCGCGCCGCTCGCGCCCTGGCATGTTGTCTCGGCGCCGCCAGCGGCGTAGAATCCACGCCATGACACCTCCCGCGAGAATCGTACGGATCGTTCCGGTCCTGGCGCTGGTCGCCGCAGCAGCCGGATGCGGAAACGTCGGATGGGTCGTCAAGCCGGTCCCGTTGGAAGAGGAGCTGGTCGAGACCACGGTCCGCCGCGACGCGGGGCTGGTCGTGCCACACAAGATCGCCGTCGTGGACGTCGACGGGCTGCTGGTCAACCGGCGTGAGCGGGGCCTGCTGGGCATGGGCGAGAACCCGGTCAGCTTGTTCATCGAGAAGCTCGACAAGGCCGCCGAGGACCGCAACGTCCGCGCCGTCGTGCTGCGGATCAACTCCCCGGGCGGGGGCGTCACGGCCAGCGACATCATGTACCGTCGCCTGATGCGGTTCCGCCAGCGGCGGAAGGTCCCGGTAGTGGCGATCATCGAGGACGTCGGCGCCAGCGGGGGCTACTACCTCGCCTGCGGCGCCGACACGATCGTCGCCCACCCGACCAGCGTGACCGGGTCCATCGGCGTGCTGGTCCAGACCGTCAGCTTCGCCGGAACCATGGACAAGCTCGGCATCGACGCCGAGGCCGTCACCAGCGGACCCTACAAGGACCTCGCCAGCCCCCTCAAGCCCCTCGATGACGACGATCGCGCCATCCTCCAGGCGATGGTCCACGAATACTACCAGCGCTTCTGCGCCGTGGTGGGCGCGGGGCGGTCCGACCTGTCGGACGAGCGGGTCAAGGCGCTGGCCGACGGACGCGTGTACACGGGCAGGCAGGCGGCGGCGAACGGACTGGTCGACGCCGCCGGCGACATGGACGACGCGATCGCCGCGGCCAAGAAGCTGGCCGGTGTGGACCGCGTCCGCGTGGTGATGTACCACCGTCCCTGGGGCGCCAAGCCCAACGCCCACGCCGCCGGGGGCTTGCCCGCGCAGCTCAACCTGGTCAACATCACCGTCCCCGGGCTGATGGACCTGGCCCGGCCGCGGTTCCTGTATCTCTGGACGGGAAGACGATAGCCGCCAAGCGGCGCCGACTGTCGAAGGACACGGCGATGCTGCAACGACTGCCTCGCATCACGGACGCACGAACAGCCCGGGCGTCGTCCTGGGACACCACCGGCCGGAACTGCGACCGCTGGACGATCGCCCCCGGCGAGCGGCGCGTGCTGGCCGACATCACGGGGCGGGGCAGGATCACCCACATCTGGATGACGCAGCAGAACCACTACCGCGACTGCCTGCTGCGGATCACATGGGACGACGCGCCGAGCCCGAGCGTGCTGGTCCCGCTGGGCGATTTTTTCTGCCTCGGTCACGGGATCGTCAACAGCTTCCAGGCGCTGCCCTTCACCGCATCGACCGGCGCGAACAACCGATTCGAGCGCGGCTGCGCGCTGAACTGCTACCTGCCCATGTGCTTCCGCAAGCGGGCGCGGGTCGAGCTGATCAACGAGTCCGACGAGCCGCACGTGCAGTACTTCTACGTCGACTACGAGCTGGGCGACGTGCCCGACGACGCGGCGTACCTCCACGCCGAGTTCCGCCGGACGAATCCCTTCGGCGGATGGGGCGGCGAGATCCGCGTCAACACCCCCGAAGCGGACGCCGCCAATGCCGAGCACCTCGCCTGGAACAACAACTACGTCATCCTGGAGACCCGCGGGCGGGGGCATTACATCGGCTGCAACCTGTCCGTGACGAACTTCCAGGGCACCTGGTGGGGCGAGGGGGACGACATGATCTGGGTCGACGGGTACAAGTGGCCTCCCGACCTGCACGGAACCGGAAGCGAGGACTACTTCAACCAGGCGTGGGGGATGCAGCCCAACGCCTTCGCGCGAAACGGATCGAGCATCCACCAGGCCCGCACCGGCGGGTACCAGACCAGCTACGTGTTCCACCTGGAGAACCCGCTACGGTTCGGTGAGCGGATCAAGGTGACCATCGAGCACGGCCACGCGAATCACCTTGCCAACGAGATGTCGTCGGTCGCCTACTGGTATGCTGAGAAGCCGACCGGCGTCGCCACGCCCCCGCCCGCCGCCAAGCGGCAGGCGGTGCTGCGGGACAATCGCGGCAACTGGCTGTACGACAAGGCGAACCAATGTCCGGGCACGCCGGTGGACGCCACCGAAGAGATGCGCGAACTCAAGGCCCGCTGGGCCCGCAAGCAGCAGGACGGCACGTAGGCGGGCCCGCCCGTGCGCGCTGCGGGCGCGGCGCCTCGCCGCAGACGGTACCGGCTTGCGGACGGGACGACAAGCCAGCCGGCACCTCGTCCACGGAACGCCCCTTGGGGCCCGGCGGAGCCGTCGTTCTTGGCACACCGCCCGGTTCCGGGTAGCTACCGCGGACGGAAGCAACCGCAATGCTCGGCACACAGATCGCCGAACTGCCCGACCCGTTCCTGCTGTCGGACGGGACGCGCGTGCGCACCGTCGACGACTGGCGCCGACGACGCGAGGAAATCCGCGAGCTGATCGTCGACGTCGAGTACGGCGGGCTGCCCCCAACGCCGTCGGGCGTCACCGCCCAGCCGCTGCATACGCATCGCAAGACCCCCTTCGGCGAGGCGTCCTACACGCAGTACCGCGTGGTCCACGACGACGAGCCGGCGTTCCATTTCCGCCTGGACGTGCTCGTCCCGGCGAGCGACGGCCCGCTGCCGGTCGTGCTCACGGACGACGGCTGCTGGCGCTACGTCACCGACGAGATCACGCGCGGCATCGTCGGGCGGGGATTCATCCTGGCGCAGTTTTCGCGGACGGCGATCGTCCCGGACATCTACACCGACGACCGCACCACCGGCCTGTAACCCCGTCTACCCGGACGCGGAGTTCGGCGCCATCGCCGCCTGGGCGTGGGGATACCACCGCTGCATCGACGTGCTGGAGACGCTGGACGCGGTCGACCGCGACCGGATCGCCGTCGTCGGACACTCCCGCGGGGGCAAAACCGTCCTGCTGGCCGGGGCGACCGACGAGCGGATCGCCCTGACGGCGCCGAACGCCTCCGGCAACAACGGCGCGGGCAGCTACCTCTGGCAGGGACCGGGCTGCGAGACTCTCGCCGACAGCATCCGCCAGGCGGCGTACTGGTACGGGCCGAAGCTGCGCCGCTACGTCGGAAGGGAGCACGAGCTGCCTTTCGACCAGCACTTCCTCAAGGCCCTGGTCGCCCCCCGGGCGCTGGTCAACACCAACGGGGTGGATGACCTGTAGGCCAATCCAAGCGGGACGTGGCAGACGCACGCCGCGGCGCGGGAGGTGTACCACTTTCTCGGCGCGGCCGATCGCATCGGCATCTGGTACCGCCCGGGCGGACACAACCACGGTCAGGCGGACTGGCAGGTATTTCTGGATTTCATGGAGCAGCACGTGTGCGGGCGGGAGGCGCCAAAAGCACGGCGCTACGACGTCAACCCCTTCGGCGACCTTCCGCCGGCGTTCTCCTGGACCGCCCCGCCGACGCCCGACGACGCCGCGGACGCACGCTGAGAGGCGCAGCCGGCGGGGCGGCGTCTTGCGGGCGGGCGGGTGGCGCGGCACAATGCCCGCCCGTTGCCCGAGCGTCAGCGCCCCAGAGGGCACGAGGAGCCCGGACCGACATGACCGCAGTACCCGCCTATCTACGCGACTACGCCGACCTGTACGCCGACGACCCCCGCCGCGCGGGGCTGAAGTGGTTCTACGAGGCGAAGTACGGGCTGTTCATGCACTACGGGTTGTACTCCCTGCTCGGCCGCCACGAGTGGGTCCAGCACCGTGAGGCGATCCGCGTCGCCGAGTACGCCGCCCTGGCCGAGCTGTTCAAGGGCGATCGCTTCGACGTCGCCTGGATCACCGACTTCGCCGTCGACTGCGGCATGCGGTACGTCAACCTCACCACGCGCCATCACGACTCGTTCTGCCTGTGGGACACGGCCGAGAGCACGTTCAAGGCGACCGAAACGCCCTGCGGGCGCGACCTGGTCGGCGAACTGGCCGCCGCGTGCGAAAAGCGCAGGCTGGGTCTGTGCCTCTACTACTCCCACGGGCGGGACTGGAAGCACCCGCACGCGCCGAACAACGACCGCTGGGGGGGCAACGCCCGGCCCGTATATGACAGACCTGAGTTGACCTACGCAACCGGGACGGCGCACGACCTGGGCTACTACGTGGAGTTCATGGCCCGGCAGGTCGAGGAGCT
>JBMCUM010000004.1:0-22241 GCA_048622595.1 Planctomycetota bacterium
GATCTGCTCGGCCGTGCGCTTGCCGATCTCCGGAAGGGCGACGAGGAAACGCGTATCCTTGGCCTGAATGGCCGCGGCGACCTCCGCGACGGGGCGGACCATGGCCCGCAGCGCCTTGCGGACGCCGACGCCCTTGACCGTAGTGAACACGCGGAAGAACTCGCGGTCGGCCTCGCTGGAAAACCCGATCAGGCGGGGCTGCTGCATCCCCCGCGCCGGGTCGCCCTCGATGAAGTGCAGCGTGTGCAGCACCGCCTCCTGTCCGACGCGCCGCCCGTGCCGCTCCATGTCGCAGGACGGAACCAGCAGCTCGTACCAGAGCCCGCCCCCGGCGTCGATGAGCACCGTTCCCTCGCCCGCCGCCTTCAGTGTGCCCGCAATCCGTGCGATCATCCTGTCAGTACCCGACGGCGCCGACATCGCCGCCGCAGACAGGATACGAAAATCGCCGCACCGATGCGAGCCCCCACAGGCGGGGCCCGCGGCCGCGCTGCGGACTTCAGCGAAGCCGCATCGCCTCGTCGAACAGCTTGAAGCCCAGCAGCGTCTGGGAGACCACCAGTTGCTTGCGCAGCAGGCGGACCGACCCCCGGCCGCCGCCCTCGATCCACATGTCGCGTCCGATGCTGTCGCGAACGATGTCCTGCAGCGCGTTGCGCAGGCGCCGGCGCTGCTCGGGGAGCGACTCGCCCTCGGCGGCGCCCTCCTCCTCGTCCCAGATCGCGCCGAAACCGCCGCCGCGGTCGCCGTCCTCGTCGTCTTCGCCTTCACGCTCCAGATTCATCCGCGGCGCCTCGAAATCGGGAATCACCATCAGCAGATCGGCCACGTCGTAGACCCGCGTTCGCAGCGGGGTGTTGTTCAGCGTCCTTCCGGTGGCGATGCGAACGATCCCCTCGTCGATGACCCAGTAGACGCGAGAGAACTTGTCGCCGGGCTCGCTGACCTGGTCGACCACGAGGTCCAGCGCGCGGGCGATGGAGATGTTGCGGGCCTTGAGGGTCACCGGCGTCGATTTGCCCACGCCGATCAGCTCCAGCGATTTCCAGTTCACGTGGAAGTTCACGTCCGACATGTCGCGCAGCAGCGCGATCACGTCGCCAAGGGGCACGGCGTCCACGTCGAATTCGGTTCCCCGCGCCGGGGCGGGCCCTCGGGGCTCTTCCGCGGCCGGCCGGGCTTCCTCGGACGCGCGCACCGCCACGGTCGCCGCCGGCGGGACGGGAATCCTGTCCAGCAGCCCGACGCGCGTCGAGACGTGGACGGCCTGCTTGTCCGCGTACCAGCCCAGCGGGCTGCCCGCGATCTCGACGTCGGTGAGGATGCCATCGAGCACGCCGCCGACGGTGGTGTCGGTCAGGCGGAGGTCGACGGTGGCTTCGGGGCGGACGCCGGCGCGGCCCAGCGTGGCCCAGTCGACCATCACGGGAACGCCGACGATCCTGCGGACACGTTGCAGCGCGTCGCGCAGCGTTCCGCGCGCGGTGAACTCGGGCACGGCGCGGCGGACCATGCGGTCGGCGGCGGGCGGTGGCGAGGTGTCCGGCTCGGCGGCGATGAGCGCCGTCAAACTCAGTGCGACAACAAGGCAGCACGTCAAGGCAGGTCGTAACATGGCTCGTCTCCGGGCAGGCGGTTCTCGGCAGGTGGGCCAAGGCATGGATGGATGAGTCCCGGATGCTGCCACTACCTGATTATACGCCGCAACGGCCGCGTCCGACAAGCATGCCGGGCCGTCAGGTCCGGCCGGTGTTTCACCCCGAAAAGGCATGGTTGCCCCATCTGAATTGAGCGGTGCCGCGGTTTGCGAAGCAACCACGCCGTGGTGGCAAACGTGGCTGCTGCGCAAGCCACGGCACCCAATCATCGTTTGACATGTCACAGAGCGCTAGATCACATTGCGACAGTACCCGCGCGCCGCGGCGAACCAGCCCGTTCCCCAGCTATGCAGCCCGTGCAGAAGCAGCGTCGCCAGCGCCACCGGCGTCAGCTTCGCGTACCGCTGCTCGATGAAGTTGACCAACGAGGCCGGATCGTCACGAACCGGCTCGAGGCCGGTATGCTCCGCCGAGTCGGTCGCGGCGGCCTGGTCGGCGCGCAGCTCGCCCACCTCCGTGTCCGTCGTCACGTCGAGGATCAGCTCCGGCTGGTCCGTGTGCTTGTCACGAACCAGCCCGATGCACAGCATCCGCCCCACCCGTTGGGGGTCCAGGGCGAGTTCCTCCTCCAGCTCGGCGCGCATCGTCAGGAACGGGTCGGGAAGGGCGGATGCCTCAGCGCCCGGTTCGACCAGCCCGCCGACGGGGTGAATCCGCCCGGCGTACTGCATGACGCGCCGGCTGCGCCGGCCCAGCACGAGGAATCCCTCGGCGGTGGTCAGCGCCGCCGAGACACCCAGCGGATCAGCCAGCACTTCGGGCCCATGGACGTAACGGATGTGCGCATGCGTGGCGTTGGTCCCCAGAAACTCCCGGTAGCTGACGGCGCCGAGCGTCAACGTCAGCACCCCGTCGTCGGCGGACCATTCGGTCAGGCGGCACAGCGCGCCGTCGTAGAACATCCAACCCTCGTGCTCGGCGCGTCGGGCGCGGTCGGTCCACGTCCGGGCGATGAGGCGGTCCACTTCCGGGCACGTCGGGCGGGGCGCCTCGGACCAGCGCACGGCGACCTGCTGCGGCGCGTAGCTGCCGACCAGGTCCAGCAGGAAGGTTCCGCAGTCGCGCGGCCCCTGAGCGGTCTCGTCGGGCGGGCGGCTCATCGGCGCCTCACAGGTACTCCGCGAGCTGGGCGGCGAAGTAGGTGATGATCAGGTCCGCACCGGCGCGCCGGATGGACCCCAGCGTCTCCAGCGCCACGCTCGGCGCGTCGATCCACCCGTTGGCGGCAGCGGCCTGGATCATGGCGTACTCCCCGCTGACCTGATAGGCGACCAGCGGAGCGTCAAACCGCCCGCGCAGGTCGGCGATGACGTCCAGGTACGGACCGGCGGGCTTGACCATCACCATGTCGGCGCCTTCGTCCAGGTCCGCGGCCGCCTCCGGCGACGCTTGCCGCGCCGCGCGCGGGTCCATCTGGTACGTCCGCCGGTCGCCGAAGCTCGGCGCGCTGTCGGCCGCGTCGCGGAACGGGCCGTACAACGCGGAGGCGAACTTCGCGGCGTAGGACAGGATCGCGGTGCGGACGAAACCCGCCTCGTCGAGCGCGTTGCGGATGGCGGCGACCTGCCCGTCCATCATCGCCGACGGCGCGACGACGTCGGCGCCGGCGCGGGCGTGCGAGACGGCCGTTGCAGCCAGCGCCTCCAGCGTCGCGTCGTTGTCCACGTCGCGCGAGCCGTCTGAGCGCTCGGTCAGGACGCCGCAGTGCCCGTGGTCCGTGTATGCGCACAGGCAGACGTCCGTGAACACGACCGTCTCCGGCGCGGTCCGCTTGAGCTCCCTGATGAGCCGTTGGAGCGGGGCCTGGTCGTCCCACGCGGACGAGCCGGCCGCATCCTTGACCGGCGGGACGCCGAACAGGAGCACGCCGCGGATGCCCCGATCCGCCCAGCGACGGACCGTCTCGGTCGCCGCGGGCACGGAGTGCTGGAATTGCCCGGGCATCGAGGGTATCTCATTGCGCCCGCCGTCGCCGGCGCGCACGAACAAGGGGGCGATCAGGTCGTCGCGACAGAGGCGCACGGACGCGAGCATCTCCCGCAGCGAACGGTTGTACCGTAGCCGGCGAAGGCGCCTTGTCGGAAAGCCGGGCATGCCCGGATACTACACGCCCCCGATGTGTTTGGAAACCGCTCGAGCGCAGCAGGCCCGCTCAGGACGCCTCGTGCAGCGAGCCGCTGCGATAGCCCTCCAGGTCCAGCGTGACGTAGGTATACCCGGCCGAGGTCAGCGCGTTGTGGATATCCCGGCGTCTCCGGACGGCGACGGCGAGTTGCGCCGCGGGGAGCTCGACCCGCGCCACGGCGTCATGGTCGCGGACACGACAGTGGGCGAAGCCCAGCTCGGCCAGCGCCGTCTCGGCCTGCTCGACGCGGCGGAGTTTCTCGTCCGTGATGGTCCGGCCGAAGGGAATCCGACTGGCCAGGCAGGCGTTCGCGGGCCGGTCCCACCCGGGCACGTTCAGCGCCCTCGACAGGGCGCGGACGTCCGCCTTCGTGATCCCGACGGTCAGGAGAGGTCGCAGCACACCGGCCTGTTGCTCGGCGCGCAGCCCCGGGCGGTGCTCGTCGGCGTCCGAGGCGTTCGTGCCGGTGGCCACAACACGCAGCTCGCGTTGCCTCGCGATGGCCTTGAAGCGACTGAGCATGCAGCTCTTGCAGTAGTAGCACCGGTCGGACGGGTTCGCCGCGAAGGTCGGATCGGTCAACTGCGGCGTCTCGACCTCAATCAACTCGACGTCGAGCCGCGCCGCATTCGCCCGACCCGCCCGACGCTCCGCCTGCGGGAAGATCGTGCTGACGGCCATGAGCGCCGCGACGTTGCTCCGCCCCAGCGTCCGGCGCGCCAGCGTCAGCACCAGGGTGCTGTCCACGCCTCCGGAAAACGCCACGGCGACGCTCCCCGCGTCGTGCAGCGCCTTGCGGCAGGCGTCGAGCTTCGCGGCCTGGGAGGCCGGAAGGTCCACCGGGTTGCTCTGGGTTGCGGTCCGGGCCATCTCAAGGCATTATAGGCCACGCCGCAGGCGAGCCATTTGCGATGTTCGTAGCGCGGGCCCGTGCTACGGATAAAGGCCACATCGCAAATGGCTCCGCAGGCGGATGTGCGTTGCTTTATGCACCGGTTCGCGTTAGGGTTTCGACAACCTGTGGCGGAGGGCGCGTTGCGGACCGCGTGCCCCCGCGGCGATGGACGAGGCACCCCGAGGACCCGGCAGATGCCCAAAGGCGACCTGATCGAAGTCGAAGGCACGGTGAAGCAGTCGCTCCCGAACGCGATGTTCCGCGTGGAGATCGAGCTGGGCGAGACGAAGCACGAGATCGTCGCCCACATCTCGGGCAAGATGCGCCGGCATTACATCCGCATCACGCCCGGCGACAGCGTCACCGTCGAGCTCAGCCCCTACGATTTGAACAAGGGACGCATCGTTTACCGCAAGCGCTGAGCCGTACCCGACCGCTACTGTCGCACGTGAATCATCGCCTTGACCACGTCGTCGCGGTAGTCGGCGACCGTGTCGAATGCCCCCTGCGTCGCCGAGAGGGGATACTCGTGGGTGACCATCCGCCGCAGCGACGGGTCGTGATCGACGAGCTCAACGGCGGCCGGCATACACTCGTTCTGTCGGCGGACCGGCTGAATGGTGATCTCCTCCCGCCGCAGCGTGGATACGTCGAAGCTGACGCGATCGGCGGGCGGGATGCCGACCATCATCAGCTTCCCCCCGGGCCGTGCCAACGCCAGCGCCTCGTCCAGCGTGCTCTGCTCGCCGGCGCACTCGAATACGGCCGCCAGGCCCCGCGGCTCGCGCCTGAGCAGCGCCGCGACGATGTCCTCGCGCTGCGGGTTGCCCGTCCACATGGCGCCGAGCTCGCCCGCCAGCTTCGCGCGCCCGTCGCGGATCTCGGTGACGTAGATCCGTTCCACGCCGGCGGCTCGGCACGCGCGCAGGACGGACAGCCCGATGGGACCGGCGCCGAGCACGGCGACCGCGTCGCCGGCCGCCACGTCGGCGAGTTGCCGGGCGTAGATGCCGACAGAAACCGGCTCGACCAGCGCGGCGGCGACGGCGTCCATCGACGCGGGCGCAGGGAAACAGTTCTCTCCGGGCATGACGATGTACTCGGCCAGGCAGCCGGCGACCTGCCCCGGACAGCCCAGGAAGCGCTGGTTCCGACAGGTGTGTCGGCGCCCCGAGAGACATTGATCGCACTGCCCGCAGGCGATCAGCGGGTCCACGGCGACGCGCTGTGCGACGTCCACCCCTGTCGCGTCCGCGTCCGCCTCGACGACGGTGGCGGACATCTCGTGCCCGATCAGCCAGGGGAACTGCACGACCTGCGTGCCGATGCGCCCGCTGCGGTAATAGTGCATGTCGCTTCCGCAGACCCCGACGGTCTCGACGCGCAGCAGGACGTCGCCGGGGCGCTGCAGCACAGGGACCGGCTGGTCGCGAATCTCGACGCTTCGGATGTCCGTCAGCCAGGCGGCCTTCATGCACGACGCTCCGCGAGGTTTCGACGCGCCCGCGTCAGTGTATCGCTCCGCGTCCACGAATGGAATCGCCCGCCGTGTTCGGCCAAGCGGCGCCATTTGCGATGTGGCGCTTGTCTTGGCGCGGCACGGCTGATACGCTTCTGTGGGCCTGGAACCCTGCCGGACGGACCCGGCAGTGCATCCGGCATCTGCGCTATGAAAGGACAACATCATGCACAGACTGCGAATCGGCTCGTTCCTGTCGCTTCCGATGGGCGTTTTGCTGCTCATCCTGTTTTTCTTCCCGTGGGTGGAGGTTTCGTGCGGGGTCATGCACGCGAAAGCCACGGTGGCGACGGCCAATGGTTGGCAGCTCATGCTCGGGGAGTACAGCGAGGTCGAGTACGAGCTGGAAGGCGGTGCGAAGCTCGCTGACGAAATGCGGGTCCCCGCCGGGGCGAGCGTCGATTCGCGCCCGAAGTTCGTCCTGGCGCTGCTGGCGTCGCTGGGGATCGTGGCTGTGGCCGTCTTCGGGCTGATGGGCAAGCTGCCCGCCGAGGGGGCGGGGTACCTCCTGGGGCTGCTCGGGATTATCGGCATTGTCATTACCGTCATGGCGACGTTCGTCAGCTTCGACCAGGAGATCAACCGCGCGCTGCAGTCGCCCGAGTATCGCGCCCGAGCCGGGGCGCCAACCACGCGCCCGGTATCCGAGGACGACGCCGTCCGCGAGAAGATCAGCAACGTCCTGCGAGCGGCCGAGGAACTCGCCCACAATAAGGGCGTCCGAGCGCTGGTGCGCACGGGCACGACCCACTACCTCTGGCTGTCGCTGGTTCTGTACATGATCGTGGCCGGTACGGGCGCCGGGATGGTGCTGCTGGGGCGACCCACCCAGCGGGAGGCGCGGCGGCGCCAGGCCCTTATCACCCCGGCCCCGCCCGAGCGCAAGGAGCTTCCGCGCGAAGAGCGGACAGCCCGAGACAAGCGTGAACCGACGAACCGCGAAGCGCCGACGGACACCGAGGAGCCAGAGCAGGGCGGTCAGGACCAGCCCGACGATGCGACCGAGCAGGAGTGACCGGCGCGGGCGCATCCGCCATATCCGGAGTCATGACGGAATCGGCGATACTGACGGCGTCGTTGTGGATCACCCGGCATTGGGCGGCTGTGGCGATCGGTGTGACGCTTGTGTCGCTGGTGCTGTTCGTCGTGCTGGTGGTCTCGAAGTACATCCGCATCTGCCTGAACATCTTTTGCGACACGCCGGCGCCGCAGGTGACCGGCGCGGGGGACTTCCGCCCGCTGACCGGGGAGGTCGTGCGGTTTCGCAGCTTCGACGGCACCTCGTTGCGGGGCATGTACGTTCCGTCGGCGCGGGCGGCGCGCCGCCGGCGGGGGGCCGTCGTCTTCTGCCACGAGTTCGGCGCCGACATGCACAGCTGCGGGCGGTACGTGCGCCCGCTCGTCGAGGCGGGCTTCGACGTGTTCTCCTTCGATTTCCGCGCCCACGGTGAAAGCTCCTGCAGCAAGGACTACACGCCGCTTCAGTGGCCTTCCGATAAGGATCAGGAGGACGTGCTCGGTGCGTGCGCGTACGTCGAGACGGCGCTGGAGGCCCAGGGGCGCCCCCCGCACATCGGCGTGTTCGGCATCTCGCGCGGCGCGGGGGCGGCGCTGCTTGCCGCGGCGAGCGACCCGAACATCAAGGCCATCGTCTGCGACGGCGCCTTCAGCACCGACAGCACCGTCATTACCATGATGAAGCGCTGGGCACACATTTACGCGCGCGTCCGCCTGGTCTACGAAAACCACCCGGAGGGCTTCTGGCGGCTGCTGTACTGGCTGCTGATCCGCTTCGCCCAGCGCCGACAGGGCTGCCGCTATCCCTCCGTCCGCCGTGCGCTGAAGGACATGCAGCCCCGGCCGATCCTGTTCATCCACGGCGGGCGGGACCGCTACATCGAGCAGGACCAGACGCGCCTGCTGTATTGCGAGGCGCCCCGGCCTCGCTACCTCTGGGTGGTGCCCGCAGCGAAGCACAACCAGTCGGCCGCGATGCAGCCGCAGCAGTACGCCGCGCGAACTGTGGGCTTCTTCCGCAAGTACCTCGCAGGCGAGCAGGTCAGCGAGGCGTCGATCACGGCCCCGGCTTCCGAGGGCGAGGCCGACGTGGCGTAGCCCGGCGCGCCGCGCTAGATGATCATGTAGGGCAGGGCGGCTTCGAGGCCGAACGTCTGCACCACGAAGCCGGCAACGTGCAGGTACAGCCATCTGATCGGGCTGAACACCTCTCGCCGCAGCATCATCTCCAGCACGCGAGGCGCGAAGATCAGCACGGCCAGGGCGATCGCCCCGTAGCGCATCTGCCACTGCATGAACTGGACGCGATGGTTCGTTGTCGGCAGGGCCTCGCGGAGGATGTGATGCCCGTCGAGAGGGAACAACGGAATCAGGTTGAACATGAACAGGCCCAGGTTGGCCATCATCGTCACGCCCAGAAGCAGGTACCCGGCCTGTTGAAGCGGGGTTTCCGGCGCGCCGACGGCGGCGTGGAGCGCCTTGAGCCCGATCCCGCACAGCATCGCCAGACCGAGGTTGCTCATGGGACCGGCCAGCGAGACCGCGATATCGCCGATCCGCCGCGGCTGGAGATTGTTCGGGTTCACCGGAACCGGTCGGGCCCAGCCGATGAACTGGGTGACGATCAGCACGAGCGTCCCGATCGGGTCCAGGTGCGCCAGCGGGTTCAGCGTGCAGCGCCCCTGGCGCTGGGCGGTCGTGTCGCCGAACGCCAGCGCCGTTCGCGCGTGAGCGAACTCGTGGACCGTCAAGCTCGCCAGCAGCGGTCCGAGAAGCAGCAGCAACCGGTAGATGAACTGTGCGTCCATGTCGCCGGTTATACCATCTCGGGCGGCCGGCTGCGCGGAGGATCGGACGCGGCGCCGAAAGCGATGTTGCTCCTGCGGCGCCGAGCAGGTAGAGTCTGGGCCCATGAGCGATGTCATGGATTTGATGCGGTCCGTGCGGGACCAGACCGACGAGACGGAGTTCCACACGCCGCTTCCGGATGGCTACGAGCTGGGCCGGACCCGCTACGTGGCCGTGTTCGGCACGGTGATGAGCGGTCTGGGCAAGGGCATTTTCTCCTCGTCGATCGCCAAGCTGCTGAAGGACAAGGGGCTCAGCGTCTCGCCGGTCAAGCTGGAGGGGTACCTCAACATCGATTCGGGCACGCTGAACCCGTACCGTCACGGCGAGGTGTTCGTCCTCGACGACGGGATGGAGTGCGACATGGACCTGGGGACCTACGAGCGCATGCTCGACCAGGACCTCAGGGGGGACAACTTCGCCACCAGCGGGCAGATCTATCGCAGCGTCCTGGACAAGGAACGGGCGGGCGACTACCTCGGCCGCGACGTGCAGATGATCCCGCACGTCACCGGCGCGGTGAAGCTCCGCCTGCGGGAACTGGCGGTCAACACCGCCGCCGACGTGGTGTTCGTGGAGGTCGGCGGGACGGTGGGGGACATCGAGAACGCCTTCTACATCGAGGCGCTGCGCGAGATGAGCTACGAGGAGGGCGAGGGGTCCGTGCTGTTCGTGGCGCTGACGTACGTGCTGAGCCCCCCGGCGTTGGGCGAGCAGAAGTCCAAGGCGGCCCAGCTCGGCATCAAGCGGTTGATGGAGTCGGGCGTCCATCCGCACGTGATCGCCTGCCGGTGCGAGTCTCCGGTGACCGACAAGGTCCGCCAGAAGATCTCCGTGTACACGAACGTCCCGATGCGTCGCGTGTTCTCCATGCACGACCTTCCGAGCATCTACATGCTGCCCGAGCAGATGCGCGAGGCCGGGCTCGACAGCGAGATCGTCCAGTTGCTCGACCTCGGCGGGAGGGTCAACTCCGCCGCCGACGCCCGCGCCGCGCTGGAATGGCAGGGGTTCACCGCTCGCCTCGCCAGCCCGGAGCACAAGGTCACCATCGGCATCACGGGCAAGTACACCGCCCTGCGCGACAGCTACGCGAGCATCATCAAGGCGCTGGAGCACGCCGGCGCCGCGTGCCGCGCGGCGATAAACGTCGAGTGGATCGACACGACGGACATGGATGCGGCCGGCGCCGCCGAGCGTCTGGGGGGGCTGGACGGCGTGATCGTTCCCGGCGGGTTCGGCGTGCGGGGCACGGCGGGCAAGATCGCCGTCGTTCGCTACGTCCGCGAGCAGGGCATACCGTATCTGGGCATCTGCCTGGGCTTCCAGATGGCGGTGGTGGAGTACGCGCGGAACGTCTGCGCCCTGTCAGGCGCCGACAGCACGGAGATCAACCCGGACTGCGACCATCCGGTCATCAGCATCCTGCCCGAGCAGAAACAGATCGAGGGCCTCGGCGGGAACATGCGTCTCGGCGGGCAGGACGTGGAAATCACGCCCGGCACGCTGGCCGCGGAACTGTTCGCCGCCGAGCGGGTCCGCCAGCGGTTCCGTCACCGCTTCGAGGTCGACCCGGAGTACGTCGAGACGCTTCAGCAGGGGGGGATGGTCTTCTCGGGAAGGCACCCGGAGCACCCGATCATGCAGATCCTGGAGCTGCCTCGCGACGTGCACCCGTACTTTATCGCGGCCCAGTTCCATCCGGAGCTGACCAGTCGGCCGCTGCGCCCGCAGCCGATGTTCCACGGCCTGGTTGCCGCGGCGGTGGCGCATCGTCAGGCCGCGGCGGGCGAGCCCGCCCGCTGAACGATCCGCTCCCCGGCTGGCCGTCCGGCGCCCCGGCGCCGGCGCTACTCGCCCTCTTCGACGAGGTCGCCCTGGTCGTCCGGGTACTGTGGCGCTTCGGGCCCGCCGGCGGCCTTCATGGCGCGGTAGAAGCACCAACCGAGCCCCAGGACCAGCAGCGTGACCATGATGGCGAGGACGGCGTATCCCGCGCCGGCCAGCTCGGCCGCCTCGCGCGGCTGGCGCATGGCGGCGGCCTCGGCGGCCGGGTGCGTCAGCAGGTAGCTGCCCATCCAGAAGCCGCCGGCGGCGCCGGCCGTCATGATCCCCAAACCGCCGGACAGTCGCGCAAAACCGCTCGGGCGCCTGTGCCCGGTCTCGGCCGTCCAAACGACACCCGACCCCAGCACCGTCGCCCCCGTTGCCAGCACGCCGGCCAGAGGCGCCAGCCAACTGGCTGGCAGCAGCCCTGCAACGAGCCACATGTCGAACTTCTCAGCCGGATGCAAGCCAATCAGCCGGAAGGCATAAACAAGTACAGCCAGACCGCCTGCAACGAGGACCGTCCCCGCGATGCCCACGCCGCGGCCGTGGCGGGGCTGGCCGACGTGGGCGGCGTGGGCGTTGGCGCCGGGCGAGCGGATCAAGCTCAGAACCATGGCCAGAAGCGGCATGGCGATGGCGACGATCAGCCCGGCCAGCGTGGGCACGATCAGTGTGCCGTCGGCATCGTACAGGAACCGCCCGCCGGTGAACTTCTCCAGCAGCGACCAGGTGAACAGCCCGCTGAGCACCAGCGGAGCCACATAGCGGATGAGCCAGTCCCACCAGACGCCAAGGCGCCAGTCGCTGCGCTCATTGGCGTGCTCTCGCAGCCGACCGATGCGATAGCTCCAGCCGACCACGACGGCTTCGAGCAGGCCCAGCAGCGCGATCCCGCCCCAGGAGCTGTTGATAAAATCGTCGATCCCGCCCAGCCACGCCAGCCCGCCGCGCGTGCAGTAGACCAGCCCCAGGCCGAAGCCGACGACCGTCAGCCCGATCAGCGTCCAGGATCGCTTCCAGCCGGTCTTGTCGACCAGCGATGCCAGGACGCTCTCGGTGATCGAAAACGCCGAGTCGATTCCCAAAAGCAGCAGCGCGATGAAGAACACCGCGCCGAACCATGCCGCCCCGGGCAATTGCGCCAATGCGTAGGGAAACGCCACGAACGCCAGTCCGGGCCCGCTGTCGACGACCTTCTCGACGGGGACGGGGGTTCCGGCCTGGGCGGTAATGAATGCCATCGCCCCGAGCGTGCTGAACACGGCGACGCCCGCGACGAAGCTGGTCGCCACGTCGGCCACGCCGATGATCGCGGCGTTATTGTTGATGTCGCTCTTGCGGTGGAGGAAGCTGGCGTAGGTGATCATCACGCCGAATGCCAGTGACATGGAGAAGAACATCTGCCCGAAGGCCCAGCGCCACGTTTCCGGTTGGGTGAGCATCTTCCAGTCCGGCGCGAGATAGAAGTTCAACCCTTGGGCCGCCCCCGGCAGCGTCAGCCCGCGGATCGTCAGGATCATCAGCATGATCCACGGGACGGGCACGGTCCACAGCACGACCTTGCCCACCAGCCGCACGCCCCGGAAGATGCACAGGTACATCAGCGCCCAGATCGCCGCCAAACTGAGGACGATCGGACCGACGAGGCGCCCAAAGTCCCAAGAGCGATGACCGGACGCCACTTCAGCGTCAGTCCAGCGATGCAGGTAGCCGTGATGCAAAAAGTTCTTGGCCTTCTCGACGCCCTCGAGCCCCTCGCCCGCCCAGGGCAGGGTGCTTCCGGTGAAGATCGACTTGAGGCATTCGATCAGGTACCCGCCGCACCATGCCAGCACCACGGGGTAATACGTGATGATGACGAAGCCAAGCAGGATGCCCCACCAGCCGACCGGTTCGGTCTTACGGTTGATGCCCCGGTAGGCGTCCGGCGCCGCTCGCTGGGTCATGTGCCCCAACGAGAACTCGAGGATCATCAGCGGGATCCCGATGACGATCATCGCCAGCAGGTAGGGGATCAAAAAGGCGCCGCCCCCGTGGGCGTGCACCTTGTACGGAAAGCCCCACAGGTTGCCCAGCCCGACGGCCGAGCCGATCGCGGCCAGTATAAACCCCGCGCGCGAGCCCCAGTTCTCGCGCTGTTCCTCGAGCAGTGGCGATTCGGCCATGTGTGAATCCTTGTCTCTATGTGTTGCCTACACGTCCCTGTGCTTCGTGCGGCGATATCTTGCCCGATGCGGCGCGAGCGGACAAGGGCTTTTGGCTGGTCCGTCGAGGGCGTGCGGGCGTAGCATGCCGGCATGGTCACGGCAGCGACATTGCGCCGGTTCCTGGGCGACTGCGGCGTGGTCCCCGAGCGCCTCGAGCGGCTCGATGTGCTGGAGCGACTGTTCGCCGACCTGCGCGCCGCCAACGAACGCGCGAACCTGACGCGCCTGACGGACGCCGAGTCATTCTGGAATCAGCACGTGGCCGACAGTCTGCTGGTGGGGCGGGTATGCCGGGAAGTGCTCGTCCAGGCATTGACCCTCGCCGACGTCGGTTGCGGAGCGGGCTTCCCGCTTCTGCCGCTGGCGTGGGCGAATCCACGGCTTACGGTCGTCGGCATCGAGCCGCGCCGCAAGCGGGCGGCGTTCGTCGCCGCCGAGGCCGAGGCGCTCGGGTTGGACAACGTCTCGGTCGTCGCGCTGCAGGCCCGCGAAGCCGCCCGCCGCGAGGCGCACCGACATGCCTGCGACATCGTGTGTCTCCGCGCGGTAGGAGCGGCCGGTCGGCTCATCCGCGACTGCCGAAACCTGCTTCGCCCGACCACCGGGGCAAAACTGATCTTCTACAAGACGCCCGACGGGGCGGCGTCGGAACTGCCGGCCGCTCGCAGAGAGGCGGCGAAGTACGACCTGGCGGCGCGCCTCTCGCCGGTTCTGTCCCTGCCGGACGGGCAGGCCCGGCAGTTCATCGTTTTGGAGCGGTGAGATGCGACAGGGAGCTTTACGGCGAGTCCGGACCGCTCGCCAGGCGCCGCCGTCGCCGCCGGGCAGTTGATTCGGCGCTCCATTGGCGGTATGACCGACGCCACGGCGTAGTGAAAGGAACTGCGATGGTACGCCTGGCGATCGTTGGAATCGGGGGCTATGGACGCATGTTGATCGATGCGATCCGGACCGTGGGCGAGGAGATGGACGTCTCGCTCGTGGCCGCAGCGGAGATGAACCTTGCCCGCTCGGCCGAGCAGGCCGACCGGCTCGGCGAGGAGGGCGTGGAGCTGTTCGAGGACGCGGAGAAGATGTTCTCCGCGATGCGCGGCAAGTGCGAGGCGGTGTACATCGCCAGCAGCATCGACACCCACGCGCCGTTGACGATCGCCGCGGCCGAAGCGGGGCTGCACGTCCACCTGGAAAAGCCCCCGGCCGCGACCATCGAAGAAGTGGATCGGATGCAGGAGGCGCTGCAGCGGACGGGGCGGATGTGCCTGGTGGGGTTCCATCAGATCCACGGCGCGGAGACGCGGCGGCTGAAGCAACGCCTGGGTGAGGGACGACTGGGCGCCGTACGGACGCTCGCCTGCCGCGCGGGCTGGCCTCGGACGCGAAGCTATTACCAGCGGAACGACTGGGCCGGGCGGCTGCGACGCGGCGACCGCTGGGTGCTTGACGGACCGGCGACGAACGCTCTGGCCCACCAGATCAACAACATGCTGTACGCCGCCTCCACCGATGCCCGGGGTTACGCCGATCCGATCAGCGTTCGGGCCGAGCTGTACGCCGCGGGACCCATCGAGTCCCACGACACCGCCGCGATCGAGATACGCACGCAGCAGGGCGCCACGGCGTACTGGCTGGGCAGCCACTGCAGCGAGGGACAGTTCGGTCCGATCATCGAGATCGAGGCCGAGCGGGCCCGCGTCCTGTGGAAGCCCTCCGCCTCGCTGCAGATCGACTACGAGGACGGGACGAGCGAAACGTTCACCGGCGGGGGGGAACGCGTCGACATGGTGCGGAATTTCGTCGCGGCGGTCCAGGCGGATGACGGCTCTCGGCTGCGTTGCACGATGACCGACGCGCGAAAATTCGTCCTGGCGCTGGACGGCGCTCACGAGAGCAGCGGGAGGATCCATCGTATCCCGAGCGAACGGACCCACCTCGTCGACGAGGGCACCGACAGGGAACGGACGGTCGTGGACGGTCTGGACAAGCTGCTGGCTCGCGCGGCGGGCGCCCCCTGCCTGCTGAGCGACCTGGACGGCGCACCGGACTGGGTCGTGCCCGGCGAGCCGTTTGACCTGACGGGATACACGGCGTTCGGGCGCCGGTTCATCGCCTGATCGCGGGAGCGCGGCATGCTGAAAGAGCACAGTCAGTTCTTTGTCGCGCTGACGGCGTTGCTGGACGTCGGTATGACGGCGGCGGCGTGGCTGGCGTGCTACTGGCTGCGGTTTCACAGCGGGCTGCTGAGCTTCGTGGAGCCCCGGCCGCCCGGCGTGTCGTACATCGCCGACGTGATCGTGGTGACGCTGCTGCTGGTGCTGCTGATCTTCGCGGCGCTGGGATTATATCGCCCGCGACGGATCCAGTCCCCCCTGGGCGAAGCGTGGAACCTGCTCAAGGCCTGCCTGCTGGTCTGGGGCGCCCAGGTGGTCATCAGCCACTTCCTGCACAGCGCACCGGTCTCCCGCAAGCTCCAGGGGATGTTTCTCGTGATCTGGCCTGCGCTGATGGTGAGCTACCGAGGGGCGGCCCGGCTGGCGCTGCGCCGATTGCGGCGGGGCGGGCGAAACATCCGCTCCTGTGCCATCGTCGGCGCAGGCCGGCTCGGCCAGACGCTGCTGCACACGCTGCGGCGCCGCAGATGGAGCGGATACCAACCGAGCTACTTCGTCGACGACCGTCGCATCGGTCAGACGCAGTGGGACATCCCCGTTCGCGGTCCCATCGCCGAGGCCCAAAGCATCTTCGCCCACTACCCGGTAGATGCCGTGTTCGTCGCGCTGGGGCGCGAGCGCGCGGGACAGATCGAGGACGTCCTGGAATCGCTGTCCGAGGAAACCGTCGACGTCAACGTCGTGCCCGACCTGCTGAGCTATCACTTCCTGCGCCAGGAGGTCCGTCAGTTCGGGCCCCTGCCCATCGTGAACCTGACCCACAGCCGCCAGAGCGGGTGGAACGCGGTCGCCAAGCGGGTCTTCGACGTGGTCGTCTCGCTGACGGCGTTGATCGTCCTGTCCCCGCTGATGGCGCTGCTCGCTTTGGGCGTCAAGCTGACCGGGCCCGGACCGGTGTTTTACAGGCAGTCCCGCGCCGGACTCGGCGAAGAGCCGTTTTCGATCTACAAGTTTCGCAGCATGGTCGCCGGCGCCGAGCAGGCCGGCCCCGAGTGGGGCGCGGGGCTGGATGATCCGCGCATCACCCCGCTCGGCCGCATCCTGCGCAAGCTCAGTCTCGACGAGCTTCCGCAACTGCTCAACGTGCTGCGCGGGGACATGTCGCTGGTCGGTCCGCGACCGGAGCGACCGGAGTTCATCCGCCGGTTCCGCAAGCAGATGCCGCGTTACATGCTCCGCCATCACGTCAAGGCGGGGATGACCGGCTGGGCGCAGGTCAACGGCCAGCGCGGACGTACCGACCTGAAGAAGCGGCTGCAGTTCGACCTGGATTACATCAACCGCTGGTCGTTCGGGTTCGACCTGTGGATTCTCGTGTTGACCGTCGTGCGGGGCTTCATCCATCCGCGCAGCGATTAGCCGGCGCTTTCTCGACGGAACGGCGACCATGTTCCCCGCGGACGACACCATCGTGGCGCTGTCGACGGCGGCCGGCGCCGCCCCGCGGGCCATCGTGCGCCTCAGCGGTCCGGATGCGATCGCCCTGGGCGAGAGCGTGCTGGTCCGCGTGCCGGGTTCGGCGGGGCAGGGGCCATGGCGCGATCGGCTCGACGAGGTGGGGGGCTTTCGCCACGTCCCGGCGTGCGTCGCGCTGCCTGAAGCGGACGCAAGCCTGCCGGGGCGAGTGTACGTCTTCCGCGCGCCGCGCAGCTACACGCGCCAGGACGTGGTCGAGCTGCACGTCCCGGGATGCCCGGCGGTCACGACAGCGCTGGTCGAGGCGCTGGTCGAGGCCGGGGCACGACGTGCCGGTCCCGGCGAGTTCACCGCGCGGGCGTTCTTCGGCGGGCGGATCGACCTGTCGCAGGCCGAAGCCGTCGCCGACGTCATCGACGCCGCTGACGCCGCCCAGGCGCGGGCAGCCGCCGGCGCGCTGCGGGGCCGCCTCCACGACCTGTGCAGCGCCGCGGCCGACGAGGTCGCCGACGTGCTCGCCTCCGTCGAGGCGTCGATCGATCTGGCCGAGGAGCACATCGAGCTGGACGTCCCGCGGCGGCTTGCGGCGCGGCTGGGCCGGCAGGAACGGAAACTGAGGCAAGCCCTGGCGGAAGCTGCCGACATGCCGGAGACCGCCGACCGACCGCGCGTCGTCTTGGCAGGGCGACCCAACGCCGGAAAAAGCTCCCTGCTCAACGCCCTGAGCGGCGTAGACCGGGCCATCGTCTCGGCGATGGCCGGAACGACGCGCGACGTGCTCAGCGCGGCCGGGCGAATCAGCGAGCAAGCCGTCGTCTTCCAGGACGCGGCGGGCTTTGCCGCGGATTCCGACACGTTGGGCATCGCGGCCGGCGCGGCGGCGCGCCGGGCCGTCGCCTCGGCCGACGTGGTGGTCCTCGTAGAGGATGCCACGCGCGGGCCCGGCGACACGGTCCCGCACGACGCGGCGTTTCTCGATGAGCTGCGCGCGACGAACCCGCGCGCGCCGCTTCTCGTGGTGATCAACAAGATCGACTTGCTGGACTCCGCAGCATCGCTTTCCGCGCGGCCGGGCGACACGGGCGGCGCGGGCGTGCGCGTCCTTCGGACCTCGGCGACGCGCGGTGACGGGCTGGACGCCCTGCGAGGCGCGCTGACCGAGGTGCTCGGCCTGGCCGCAGGACGCTCCGGCGCGGGGCTTGGGCTGCACCAGCGGCAGCGGGAGTGCCTGCGTGCGGCCGCTGACGCCATGCGGCGGTCGCGAGGACTTCTCGTCCCGTCGCGACCGGCGCCGGGCGCGGCGACCGCTCGCGCGGTAGGGGAGGTGGCCGACGTGGCGGAGCTGGTCGCTGTCGAGCTGCGGGCGGCTCTGGCGGCGCTGGCCGGCGTCAGCGGCGAGGTGACCACCGAGGACATCCTCGGGCGGATCTTCGCCCGCTTCTGCGTGGGCAAGTAGGGGGCGATCGATCCGTATCGGTCTCGGCGAGGTCGTGCCGCTCGTCCGGGTCGTCGGCGATATTGAACAGTTGCGGCACCGGCGGCACGCGAGGAAAGGCAGGCGCCGCAGAGCGGTGCGTCAAGTCCGTTGTCCTGTGATGCGCAGCGCGGCGGGAGGGAGGGGCGGTTCGCCGTCCCGGCCGGCGGAGGCGGGCGGGTCCGCCGGTAGCCCTCCGGCTATAATAGACGTGGACGTATGAGACGCGTTTGCGTCCCTACGGCGCGCGGGGGGCACGGCGCCCGCGCGCAGAGGCGGCAGTCAATCGAGGAAAGGGCACGATGATGAAGATCCAGGATTACCTGTCGCAACAGGGCGTGGCGTTCAAGGTGCACGAGCATCCGCCGGCGTACACGGCCCAGGAGGTGGCGGCCGAAGAGCACGTCAGCGGGGATCTGCTGGCCAAGGCGGTCGTGGTTCGCGGCGAGAAGGGCTATGTCGTGTGCGTCCTTCCGGCCAGCTACAAGCTGGACCTCAAGCGCGCCGCCGAGGCGCTGGGCGAGAAGGAGGTCCGCCTGGCTGACGAGTCCGAGCTGGCCGAGCTGTTCCCCGACGCCGAGGTCGGCGCCGAGCCGCCGGTCGGGAAGCTCTACGACCTGCCGACCCTCGTCGAGCGGCAACTGACGGCGGATGACGAGATCGTCTTCCAGGCCGGAACCCACCGCCAGACCATCCGCATGAAGTACGCCGACTACGAGAAGGTCGCCGACCCGCAGGTCGCCGACATCGCGGTGCACCTGTAGCGAGCGACCGGTCCCCGCAGCGTCACGCTGAGGGGTGATTTGTCGTACCGGCGTTCGGTTTCGGGTGACGCCTCAATCGGCCGCGATGGATTGCCTCGTCGACGACGGCCTTGACATCGTGCGGACGGGCTAGGTTGACCCAGGCCGAGGCGTCTGCGCTGAGTCCCTCGGCGAGGAACGTCAGCGTGCCCAGAGCGAAGAACCGCTCGCCCCGCGTGGCGACCAGGTCGGTGCGGTCGATCTTGTGCAGGGGGCACTGAACGACGTCCAGGCGAGCGATACCGCGAATCCGCAGGATCCGCTTGTCCGTCAGCACGTAGACTCGCCCCAGCCACTGCAGGCACGCCAGCACGAGACGCAGCAGCGCCGCGGCGGTGCAGACCAGCATCGCCGCCGGATGCGCTGCCGGGAGCACGCCCTCGGCGAAGTAGACCGCTACCCCCAGCGCCGCGGCCACGAGGACCACCGGCCATGACGCCAGCAGCACGAACCACCCGCTGGGCTTGACGGCCAGCAGAACCGCCTCGCCGTCGTCGAGCAGGCGCGCCGGGACGAGCGCCTCGGCGGCGGGTGCGGCCTCAGCCTGTTCGGCGGAAGGGCTCACGGTGACGGGCTCTCCTCGGCGGCCGGAAGCATGCAGATGTCCGGAAGGTTACGGTACAGGTTGTTGTAGTCCAACCCGTATCCGACGACGAACACGTCGGGCACGTCGAAGCCGACGTAGTCGGGCGATACGTCCGTCGGGCGGCCGCGCTGCTTGCGCAGCAGCACGCACGTGCGCACCTCCGCCGCTCCGGCGTCCCGGATGTGGGCGAGGAGCGTCTCGAGGGTCCGGCCGCTGTCCAGGATGTCGTCGGCGATCAGCACCCGCCGGCCGACGAGGTCCCCCGGGCCGGGCAACGTGACCGCCGCGCCTTGCGAGCGTGTGGTCTGGTGCGGGTAGCTGCGCACCTGGGCGACCTCGATCCGCACCGGCATCTCCAGTCGGCGGATCAGATCCGCTACGAACACCAGCGCGCCGGTCAGCACGGCCAGGAGCGTGATCTCCGCCGCGGCGTGGTCCGCCGTCAGCTCGGCGGCCAGGGCGTCCAGGCGCCGGGCGATGCAGTCGCGCGGGACGAGAACGGTGGCATCGCCTCGCGCGGGACAGTCCTGCGGTGCGCGGGCGGGTCGGTCCATGCGGTGATTCCTTTCCCTGCCTGCCCGACGGCAGGCGCGCCGGTCATCGTAGGGGCCGATGCGGCGCGATGCAATCGCCTCATGGGGTTCGGCGCCGCTCGGCGCCGGCGCCGACCGGCGGAGGGCCTCGCCGAGCCGCCGGTACGCCGGTCCGACTGTGCGCCCAGGCGTCGGGAAGCCGGTAGAGGAACACGGCCACACAGTGACCCGCCCCGGCGCCGAAAACGTGCCACAGGAAGTGGGAACCCATCGGCAGCCACTGCGTCATCCAGGTCCGGCCGGTGTCCACGGCCAGCGCGTCGAGCTGCCTGGCGGCGATCGCCAGGACGAAGCACCCCGCGGCAAGAAGGGTCCATCGTCCGTTGGCCCAGCGGGTCTTCCACAGGACGCCGAGTGTGGGCACGACAATGAGCCCGGCCAGCATGCTGTAGCTGACGGCGATGGCGACCTGGACCTGCCCGTGTGCGGCGAGCAGCCGGAAGTTCGCCGTCTGCACCAGGAAGAACGCCGGGACGATCGGCAGCGCATACCACCAGCGCCGCAACAGCTTGCCCAGCAGGTAGACGGCCGTGGCGATGCACAGGGCGGCGATGGGCATCCAATCCATCAACAACCAGACGTGGTGACCCCGGAACGCGTGGTAAACGGTTCCGCCGACGCCGCCGACCAGCACCAGCGGCAGGCAAGCGGTCAGGAACGCGTGGCGACGATACCTGCCTCGCAGACGCCACAACCACCAGGCCGCCAGCGCGAGGAACAGCAGGGCCGATGCGGCGTTCCACGGCTCAACGAGCCGGCGAGCCGTGTCGGTCTCGATGTAGGTCGGTCCGGGCCCGGGCGCGCGGGACCGAGCCGACGCGATGAGGATATCGGCGGTCAAGCTCATGGCGTGGGGTCCATTGTAGCCCCCGTGCGGCAGTGACGGCAGGCGGTTCCATCGCGGCGCGGCCGCCCGCGTCGGGCAGATGCTGCGTAGGGGTATCGCCGCGACCGAGGTGGTGTCTGGAATACACCACGAAGCGTCACGCCGCGTGGCGAAATTCGTTGACACGCTGCTGCGGCGTCGGTATGTTCTTCCTTCCGCGCAACGCGGGCGGGGCAAGAGGGGCCGTAACACCGCGCCTCCCCCGTACGGAAACGTACACGGACCCGACAGCAAGGAGTATGGGAAAAATGGCAGCAAAAGTTGGCATCAACGGATTCGGACGGATCGGCCGGCTGGTCTTCCGGGCGATGTGCGACGAGCCCGATCGCTTCGACGTGGCGGCGATCAACGACCTGGCGGACGCGGACATGCTGGCGTACCTGCTCAAGTACGACTCCACCCAGGGACGGTTCCCGGGCAAGGTCGTCGCCAAGCAGGACGCCCTCGTCGTCAACGGTAAAGAGGTCGAGGTTCTCTCCGAGAAGAACCCGGCCGATCTGCCTTGGGGCGAAATGGGCGTCGATGTCGTCGTCGAGTCGACCGGCATCTTCGTCAGCGACAAGACCGATGACAAGCCCGGGTACGACGGTCACCTGGACGCCGGCGCGAAGAAGGTGGTCATCAGTGCCCCGGCGAAGGGCTCGGCGCAGATGATCGTGCTGGGCGTAAATGATGACGCGCTGACGCCGGATGTCGCCTGCGTCTCGAACGCCTCGTGCACGACGAACTCCCTGGCGCCGGTCGTCAAGGTCCTCCACGAGAAGTTCGGCGTGGTCAAGGGGCTGATGACCACGTGTCACGGGTACACCAACGACCAGCGCATCCTGGACATGATCCACAAGAAGAAAGAGCGCGCCCGCGCCGCTGCAGTCAACATCATCCCGACCACCACGGGAGCGGCCTCGGCGGTGGGCAAGGTCCTTCCCGAGCTCAACGGCAAGCTGGACGGCTTCGCCCTGCGCGTGCCCGTCCCCGTCGGCTCGATTACCGACCTGACCTGCACCATGAACAAGAAGACGAGCATCGAGGAGGTCAACGAGGCCGTTCGCACCGCGGCCGAGGGCTCGATGAAGGGTATCATCGAGTTCGTCACCGACCCGATCGTCTCCAGCGACGTGATCCACAACCCCCACAGCTCGATCTTCGACGCGAACAACACGCGCGTGCTCGAAGGCGACATGGTCAAGTGCACCATGTGGTACGACAACGAGTGGGG
>JBMCUM010000005.1:0-19224 GCA_048622595.1 Planctomycetota bacterium
GCGCGGGCAGGATTGTCGAAGACCTCGTACGAGTCGTATGACCGCAGGGGCCCACGCTACGAACAGCGCAAATGGCTCAGCCCCACGAGACCGTTGACCGGCGCGTCGACCGCGCCGTACCATGTCCGGCATATCGCGACTTCATCCATGCATCCGGAATCCGTCGAATCCGCCGCGGCGCCCGTGCGGCGACGTGTAACCAGCGGGTACTACCGTCGGCGGGGCGCGGCGCTGCTGGTCCCGTCATTGTGGGCGCTGGGCATCGCCGCGTCCCTGGAGCCCGCACGGCGCGGGTACGGGACACACCGCCAACTGGACCTGCCCGCCTGCGCCTTCCGCGTGCGAACCGGCTGGCCGTGCCCGAGCTGCGGGCTGACGACCTCCGTCGCCGCCGTGACACGCGGGCGGCTTGCCCTGGCGTGGCGCGCCCAGCCGTTCGGCATCGTACTGACCGCCGCGCTGACCGCGATGGGGGTCGCCGGCGGCGTCGAGCTGATCCGCGGACGCCCGGCCGTGCACCGCCTGAGACCGGGGCTGTGGTGGTTGTGGTGCGGGCTGGGCGGGCTCTTCGCCGGATGGGAGATCGTCCTGGTCACCGGCTGGGCCGACGGTACGCTGCCGACGCACTGAGCAGCACACGCGACAAGGACGCTGCGATGAGGGACGCCCGATGATGCTCAGACGACTTGCCCTGGCGTTACTGCTTGCGGGGACGACGCTGCTCGGCGGGTGCGGGGGGATCCGCTACCTCGCCTACCTGTTCGCGCCGACCGGGCGTTCGCGGACCGTCCCGGCCGCGTTCAAGGACCTCCAAGACAGCCGCGTCGCCGTGGTCGTGTTCACCGACATGGACACGGAGTTCGAGTACCCGTATGCCCGGCCTCGGCTGACGGAGCGCGTCACCGCCGAGCTGTCCGAGCATATCAAGGGAATCGAGACCGTCGAGCCGCGGCAGATCCTGAACTACCAGCGCGACCACGTCTACTGGGACGCCGAGGACCGCACGACCCTGGGCAAGCGCTTCGGCGCCGACTACGTCGTGTTCATCGCGGTCCGCGAGTATTCCCTGCGCGAGCCGGGCAGCACCACGCTGTACCGCGGGCGGATCACCGGCGAGGTCAGCGTGCACAAAACCTCGCTGCCGGCGGGCGCGGCGCGGGTCTGGCCGGCGGAACGGGGCCCGCAAACCGTTACCGTCAGCTACCCCAAGGACGCGGCGATGGGCACGCCGGACGCCCAGTTGCCGCGCATCCGCAACGAGACCGAATCGCTGTTCGTCGACAAGCTCGCCAAGCACTTCTACAAGCACAAGGAGCAGACCGAACCGTGAACCGCTTCGTCCACATCCTGACGACGACGTTGCTGGGTGCGCTGGTATGCGCCGTGGCATCCTGCGGACCGGCGCTCGGGCTGCTGACGTACTGGGCCAACCCGCCGCAGACGGTCAAAGCCGTCTGCGAACTGCCCGACGACAAGCGCATCTGCGTGTTCGTCGAGGACGCCCCCTTTGCCGGAAGCCGCCCCCTGGCCCGAATGCTGACGAGCGAGATCAACGCCCAGCTCGAGCGCAACGACGTCGCCGCCGAGACGGTCCCCTACGGCGAGCTGCTGGAGCTCGCCGCGGTCATGCCGGACTACTCCACCACCTCCGTGCTGGAGCTGGCCCGCCGCGTCGACGCCGACCTGCTGGTGGAGGTCAGCGTGACCGAGTTCTCCCTGCGCTACGCCGAGGCAGGGCAAGTCTGGAAAGGCCAGCTCGGCGCCGTCGTCGAGGCGCGCCGCGTGGACACCGGCCGCCGGCTCGGACCGGGCGACGACCCCGAGGGCTACCACGTCGAGCCCGTCGAGCTGCCCATGACCAGCAGCGCCGACCCGCACTACGGGGACCAGTTGACCCGCGAGCTGACCGCCCGCATGGCCGACCGGATCGCCAAGCTCTTCTACGACCACAAGGTCCGTCCCGCCGACCGCCAGCAGTAAGCGCGCCCCGGGTTGATATGCCGACGGGCGGGGCGTACCATCCGCCCGCCTGACGGGACAGAACGAAAGGGACCCCATGGCCAGGGACGCAGACCAACCGCGAAGCTTCGGCGTGGCGGTGGTCGGGTGCGGAACCATCGGCGGGGCGACCGCCACGCTGCTGACGCGCGACCGCGCGCTGCTGGACCGGCGCATCCGCCCGCGCCTGGAGCTGCGCCACGTCGTGGACCTGGACTTCACGCACGCACGCGAACTGGGCCTGGACGAGGCGCTGCTCACGGACGACCTGGACGCGGCGCTGAACGACCCGGACACCGGCGCCGTGGCCGAACTGATCGGCGGAACCACCGTCGCCCGCGAGGTCGTCGAGCGCGCCGTCCGCGCCGGAAAGCACGTCGTCACGGCCAACAAGGCCCTGCTGGCCCATCACGGACGCGCCCTGTACGCCCTGGCGCGACAACACGGCGTGTGCATCGCCTTCGAGGCCAGTTGCGGTGGCGGGATCCCCATCGTCCGCGCCCTGACCGACGGGCTGATCGCCAACCGCATCGACGCCCTGTACGGCATCGTCAACGGCACGTGCAACTACATCCTCACCGCCATGACCTGGGAGGACCGCACCTACGCCGACGCGCTGTCCGCAGCGCAGCGCGACGGGCTCGCCGAGGCAGACCCCACGCTGGACGTTTCCGGGACGGACTCGGCCCACAAGCTGGCGATCCTCGCATCGCTGGCGTTCGGGCGGAGCATCGACGTCGACGCCATCCCCGTGGCGGGCATCGACAAGCTGGCCCTGGAGGACGTGACCTACGGACGCGAGCTGGGGTACGTGGTCAAGCTGCTGGCGATCGCCCAGCAGCATGACGACGGGCTCTCGCTCCACGTCCGCCCGGCGTTCATCACCCAGGAGCACCCCCTGGCGTGGATCGCAGGACCGTTCAACGCCGTCAGCGTCTACGGGCACGCCACCGGGCATACCATGTATTACGGACGCGGCGCCGGCGGCGCGCCGACGGCCTCGGCCGTGGTAGCCGATCTGGCGTCCGTGGCGATGGGCACCGCTCCGCGGATCTTCGAGCAGCTTCCGTTCTGGACCGACCGCGCCGAGCCCGCCACGCAGCTTCCGCTCAATGCGGCGCGGATGCGGTACTACCTGCGCCTGACCGCCCTGGACCGTCCGGGCGTTCTGGCGCAGATGGCATCCGTGCTCGGCGCCCACGGGATCAGCATCTACTCGGTGCTGCAGCGCGAGCCGGCGCAACCGGGCGGGGCCCCGCGCCACGTGCCGGTGGTCATCACCACGGACCAGGCGGAGGAAGGCAAGGTGCGACGGGCCCTGAGCGAGATCGACGCCCTGGACGTCATCGAGCCCGGGAGCGTCTGCATCGGCATCGTGGACGAACATCCCGAAGCGCTATAGCGACCCAACGAGCATGCTTCTCGGCGAAGCTTACCGGAAAACAACCAGCGGCGGGGGACGCCCCGTGCACGCTGGCGACGACTCCTCAGGACCGACTGCGAGCTACCAACGATGAAATACGCCATCGTCATCCCGGACGGCGCGGCCGACCTGCCCGTCGAAGAACTCGACGCAAAGACGCCCCTCCAGGCCGCCAACAAGCCCAACATCGACGCCCTCGCCGCGACCGGAAGATGCGGAACCGTCCGCAACATCCCCGACGGGCTGCCCTGCGGATCGGACGTCGCCATCCTCTCCGTCCTCGGATACGACCCGAAGCAGTACTACACCGGGCGGGCTCCGCTGGAGGCGGCCGCCCAAAACCTCCCCATCGCCGACGATGAGTGGGTCTTCCGCTGCAATTTCGTGACCATCATCGACGGGATCATGTCCGACCACTCGGCCGGGCACATCTCCACCCAGGAGGCCGCCGCCCTCATCGACGAGCTCAACCGCCTGCTCGACGACGAGCCGGTGCGCTTCTACCCCGGCGTCAGCTACCGCCACCTGATGACCTTCGCCGGCGAGTGCGACGCCACGACCACCCCGCCGCACGACATCCTCGGCGACAAGGCCGACGCCCATCTGCCCGACGGCAAGGGCGCCGCCAAGCTCCGCGAGCTCATCCGCCGCAGCCGAGACATCCTCGCCGACCACGAGGTCAACGCCGTCCGCCGCGACCTGGGGGAGAACCCGGCCACGAGCATCTGGCTGTGGGGCGAGGGCAAGATGCCCAAGCTTCCCGCGTTCGAGGAGCGTTACGGCGTGCGCGGGGCGGCCATCGCGGCGGTGGACCTGGTGCGCGGGCTGGCGAAGCTCATCGGGTGGCGGACGATCGAGGTCGAGGGCGCGACCGGGTACGTGGACACGAACTACGCGGGCAAGGGCGCCGCCGCGATCGAGGCGCTGGACGACGTGGACCTCGTGTTCGTGCATGTCGAGGCGCCGGACGAGGCCGGGCACAACGCCAACCCCGCCGACAAGGTCCGCGCCATTGAGCAGATAGACCAGCACATCGTCGGCCCGGTGAGCGAGCGTCTGCGACGCGAGGGCGACGGCGGCGCGGCGGGCGGCGGCTGGCGGATGCTCGTCCTGCCCGACCACCCCACCCCGTGCAGTGTGCGTACCCACACCGGCGACCCCGTCCCGTTCGTCCTCGCCGGTACGCGCGTCGAGAAGGTCGTCTCCGGACCCTTCTGCGAGGACACCGCCGCCGCGGCGGACCTGCACATCCCCCGCGGCTGCGAGCTGATGGAATACTTCCTTACCGTGCGGTAGGCGCCCTCAGCCCTGACCTGCTGCTGCTTCGTGCGACTCGAAGGTTACGGCTTCGGAGTGAAACAGCGTGTGTGCCTCGCGTTGCAGCCGTCGGCGTGTCATGTCGATGTATTTGCCCTCGATCTCCACGCTGATGCTGCTTCGAGCGCAATGCATCGCCGCAAGCGCCGTGGTCCCCGTGCCGGCAAACGGGTCCAGCACGGTGTCCCCGACGAACGAGAACATCCGCACAATCCGGTCTGCAAGCATCAGAGGAAACGGTGCCGGATGCCGCCGGGTCGACGCTCCAGGCAGGCGCCAGATCTGACGGAACCACTGGTCGTAGTCGTCCTTGACAATCTTGCTCTGTTCGCGCTGCGACGGGGTCGGCTTGCGGTAGCCGCCTGCCTTGCGCTGCATCAGAATGAACTCGATGTCATTCTTGATGATCGCGTTCGGCTCGTAGGGCTTTCCCAGGAATGTGCTACCGTTGCTCACCTCGTAGTTCGCATTGGAGATCTTATGCCAGATGATCGGGTTCAGGTTGTCAAACCCCAGCTTGCGACACATGACGCAGATATCCGCGTGCAGCGGCATCACCAGATGACGCCCGTACTGACGCCGCGATAGACAGACATCCCCCACGACGCACACCAGCCGCCCGCCGGGTACGAGTACGCGGTGGCACTGCTGCCAGACCTTCTGCAGCGAGGCAAGGAACTCCTCGTAGTCCGCCATGTGTCCCAATTGCTCGGGATGGGGCTCGTAGCGCTTCAGGTTCCAATACGGCGGTGACGTGACGACCAGGTGTACCGACTCATCGCTCAAGAACGATAGGTTCCGGGCGTCGCCCTGAACCACGCGGTGACTGGTGCGCAAATCCCGTTCCATCGTCCTACGCCCCCTCGAGCTGCTCGAACGCCGCCACGTGCGCCACAAGCGAGGTGGCGAAACATTTGAAAGTCACGTCGTCCGCCGGTTCCGCATACCCGCCGCGCATGCCCTCTTGTCGCCCCGACGTCAGAAACGCCGCCGCTTCGTAATGGCGCTCGCGCACGAGGTGGCGGCACAGCACGGCATAGCGCTGACGATACGATGCGTCGCGGAACATGTCGAAAACGGGGAAGTGCGGCTCGCGAACCCGCACCGGCGCTCGCGACCTCGGGCAATCCTCCAGCAGGAACACGTACCCCAGCCACGGGCGCGGCGAAGCGCCGAGCGCGCCCTCCCGGTACGCCGTCCAGAGGTCCACGGCGCTTCCCACCGCTTCCTCCGTGCGATTGTTGAGGTTGTTCCCAAAGGACGGGCCGACCTGGGACTTGGTCTCGATTGCGGCCAGCAGCTTCCCCTCGGCGACCACCAGCATGTCCCATTCCTTCGTGGCACGGAAGTATCCCGGAAGCTCCAGCTTCCGCTTCCTGTATATGCACGCCTCATCGGCCCCCGCATCGCGCACCAGACGCGCAACCAACTCGACAAAGCCGTCCATCTGTGCCCCGCCGGTGACGTCGCCACGGGCGCCCTGGTCACGTTCCCCGCGCTTCGCCTGCGCCGACGCTTAGCGAGCGCGCACGCGCCAGAAGTGGCGAACGGCCTTGCACACCCCAGCCCGCAACTCATCCGCGCCGATGGGCATCACTGTCAATCTATCCTCGGGCCCTGGTGCAAGCCAAGCACCGTTTCGCTCGCATCACACGTACGGGCTGTTCTTCCGCTGGCGGAGCTGGTCGCAGCCGATGCGACCGTCGGCGAGCACCGTGTTCTTGTAGCGGTGCCGACGACCCGGGGCGGGCTCGCCCGTCCAGTGCGGCAGCACCGTCGTCACGCGGGTCGTTCGCATCAGCCAGTCCACCAGGTCGCGGTGCATCTCGGCCACCTTCTCGCCGTACGTCGCGTCCAGCGCCAGGTTCGTCATCTCCCACGGGTCGGCCTCGAGGTCGTACAGCTCGCAGAACCCGTCGGGATACTCCTCGGCGAACTTCTCCCGCGCGTAAGTCACCAGGCGGAAGCGGCCCTTGCGGATCGACCGGCTCCAGGCGAACTCCGTCACCGCCACCTCGCGCACCGCCGGTCCCCCTGCAAGCAGGTCCGAGACGTCCAGCCCGTCGGCCGTGTCCATCGCACCGAGACCCGCCAGCGAGCACAGCGTCGGCGCCACGTCCACGAGCTCCACCAGCTCCTCGGCGACGCGGCCGGCCGGAAGCCGCCCCGGAAGCCGCCACAGGCACGGAACCCGCGTGATCGCGTCGGCGCAGATTCCCGGCGCCTTCTCCATGATCCCGTGCTCGCAGGCGTAGTCCCCGTGGTCCGACGTGTAGACCACGATGGTGTCCTCCTCCAGCCCGGCATCCCGCAGGAAATCCAGCAGCCGCCCCACCGCGTGGTCCACGTGACTGACGTTTCCGAGATACCCGTGCAGCTTCCGCAGCCGCCCCGCCTCGAACGTCCGCGGTTCGAACAGCGTCCAGTCGCCCTTTCGCCACCGCTCGGCCGCGCGGCGAAGGTGCGGCGCCTTGCCCTCCAGCGAGGCGTCGGCATTGGGCGGAAGGTGCAGCGCGGACTCGTCGTACAGGTCCCAGAACTCCGGCGCCGGCGTGTAGCACTGGTGCGGCTTGGGCAGGGAGACGTGGCAGAAGAACGCCCGGCCGGCGTCCGCGCAGTCGCGCATGAACTCCGCCGCCTTGGTGCAGCACCAGCCCTCCTGCCCGTCCTCGAAGCTGACCTTGCTCGCCCGCCCTTCCACCGTCTGCCGCCCCCGGCGGCCGAACTCGTTCAGCGCCCCGTGGTCCTCCAGGTCCGTCAGCCCGCGCTCGGCGAGGTACGCGGCGTACTCCGGCGACCGCCCGCCCACCGACGCGCCGCCCGTCTCGTGGAACACGTCGCTGTCGTCCTCGACCCAGTATTCCGGGCAGTGGATCTTGCCCAGCGCCGCCGTGACGTACCCGTGGCGGCGAAAGTGCCCCAGCACGGTGGGCAGGCCGTTCGGGTTCGGACCGCTCAACCCGTAATACCCGTGGTTGTGGCAGTATTGACCGGACAGGAAGCTCACCCGGCTGGGCGTGCAGATCGGGTTCTGCGTGATGGCGTTGTCGCAGCGGACGCCTTCGGCCGCCAGGCGGTCGAGGTTCGGCGTCTGGACGTCGGGGTGGTCCTTGTGGCCGAGGACCTTCGCGTTGTGCTGGTCGGAAACGATGAACAGGACGTTGGGCTTGTCAGGCACGGGGGGTCTCCAGGATTGCGTCGGCGAATCGTCCGCCCGGCGGCGTCGCCGGGCCGGGCGCCCACTATACCCCGCCCCGCTCGAAATCCAAGCGCCGCGGCGGGCGCTTTCGCGCTTCGCCCGGCCTGCGTGCAGCGCGACAAACCCGCCGCCACGCGGACGCGGACCCCCCGGGGCATCGGCTGCGGGGCGCCGTTCGGGCCGGCGGCGCGGGCGCGCTGCGTGGGACATGCCGGCCCCTCTGAGAGCGGGCGGCTCATGGCGGCCGGCGGGTGGACGCTGCGCGGCGCGACGGCGGGCACGCCCGCGTCCGCGCAGAGGAAGGGCTTCGAGGACACCTGGCGCTGGGACGAGCCCGCCAACCACGCCCTGACGGACACCCACACCGACCCGGCCGTGCCGGCGCCGCTGGCCGCTGGGATATACGCGGGTCGACGTTGCGTGCTCGTTCCATTACTGTTAGGATAGGTTGGCAGGGAGTAAGCCATGGCGCGAGGCGGGCAGAGCAGAGCGCGGCAAAACGACGGGCGCATCGCCGAGCGGTTCGACAAGCGGGAAAGCATCGTCGTCTACCCGGGCGATTGCCTCGACTTCCTGCACGATTGCCAGGACGAGACGTTTCAGTTGGTGGTGACGTCGCCGCCGTACAACATCGGGAAGGAGTATGAGCGCCGTCTACACCTCGACGCGTATCTCGCACAGCAGCGCGAGGTGATTGCCGAATGCGTGCGTTGTCTCTCGCCCGAAGGCAGCATCTGTTGGCAGGTCGGCAATCACATTGCGAATGGCGCGCTTGTGCCCCTCGATGCTGTCCTCTATCCGATCTTCGCCGATCTCGGGCTCAAGCTTCGCAATCGCATCGTGTGGCGGTTCGGCCATGGGCTGCATTGCACCCGCCGCTTCTCAGGGCGGTACGAGACGCTGCTGTGGTTCACCAAGAGCGATGACTATCTCTTCAACGTGGACCCGGTGCGAGTTCCGCAGAAGTACCCGGGCAAGAAATACTTCAAGGGCCCGAAGGCCGGAAGATACTCATGCAACCCCCTGGGCAAGAACCCCGGCGACGTATGGAATATACCGAACGTCAAGAACAATCACGTCGAGAAGACGGAGCACCCGTGTCAGTTCCCCGTTGAGCTGATCGAGCGATTGGTGCTTTCAATGACGCGCCCGGGGGATTGGGTTTGCGACCCGTTCTTGGGAACCGGCACCAGTGTGATCGCGGCGGTGCGGCACGGCCGCAAGGGCGCCGGCGCCGAGACGGTGCCGAAGTATGTCCGTTTGGCCACGGACCGCATCACGGCGGAGCTTGCGGGGACCCTGCGCACACGGTCGATGGACAAGCCGGTGTATGACCCCTCCCAGGCCGGCCCCCGTCTGGTTGCGAACCCCTGGCGCGGGCAAAGCCGCGGCGCGGAGCCCGCACTCTTCGAAGCGGACAGCGAAGCTTAGACAGGCGGGCCGAGCGTGAGAATCGCAGAAACCTACTCGCACCTCAATGGACTTGAGTTCCTACTCGTCCATCAACAAGCGCTGTGGACCGAGATACAGGCAGTTGTCGGCGCAGTTGATGCGGCGGAATGCAGGACGAAAATATCAAAAGAAAAGACGATGAAGGGCAAGTGCCTGTTCAGCCCTAAAGCCATGAACGCAGCATTCAAGCGCCACCTGCAAAGCAGGGGATGGGAGGAGAGCCGCGTACAGTACTGGGTTACGCGCAGCGAGAAGCTGATCCGCAAGACGCTGGCGATGCCTGCTGACGAGCAAAAGAAGGAGATCGAAGCGGCCGGGGAAACGCCCATCTTCAGCTACAACCAAACCGACTTCGTGAAAGCGCGCGTCGCCGTCGAAATCCAGTTCGGCAAGTACGCGTTCGTTGCCTACGACCTGTTCGTCAAGCACTTGGCATTCTACGTGGGAAACCATATCGACGTCGGGGTGGAGATACTACCCATGAAGTCCCTTCAGCGCGAGATGAGTTCGGGCGTTGCATACTACGAGGGCGAGTTCTACAACGTGGTCCGCCAAGGGCGGGGCGTGCCCGCTGTCCCCCTGGTACTCATCGGAGTGGATGCAGGATGACCGATGCAAGCGGGGAACGGAATCGGCGGACAGCGATGAGGCCACTCGCTTGCCGACCGCGTTGCTCGGGTTGTTGATGGTGGGTAGCCAAGCTACGCACCCTTGTATCTTCCCCCCATGGTGATTTTGCTACGTTGATCGTGTGGCGGTTCCGCCGAGGCCGAAGCCCGAAGGGCGAGGCGTCGGGTGAACCGGCGGCGAGTTGGCGCGGCGGGCGGCGTGGCGCGGGGCGGGGCCATACGGTCATACGACTCGTACGAGGTCTTCGACGGCCCTGCGCAGGGGCGCTGCCCGGGCGCCACAAGGTCACGAGGAACGTTCACCGCCGTCCGCGGAGCAGAACCGGGGCGGCGAGCGTCAGCAGCGCCGCGGCGGCCGGCGACGGAAGGGTGTCGCACCACGCCTCGGTGCGTCCGGCGAGTTCCCGTCTTTGGCCTTCAGCGATGTCGGCAGCCGCCAGAGCGTTCGGAATCGCGCTACAAAGCGTTCCAGGTCCAGGTAGCCCCCCCGCTGCAGGGTGCGCCTCCGCCCGAGCCAAGTAATGGAAACCGTCTCGTCACGCGCCGAGGCGTCCAGTTGTTCGACGCGACCGAGCCAGTCGCGTGCCTGGCGACGCCGCGCTTCCCGCTCGGCGGCGTCTTCGGCATACAAGCTGCGCGCCGCATTCAGCCAAGCCAGCGCCGCGGCGCACATGACGTCGAGATGCCAAAGGTTCTCGCTCAATCGCCAATGCAGGAAGCGGTACGCCTCGGGGTCGTCGAACAGGGCTTCGGCGGCTTCAACGGTCGAGAGACTCTCGATCGCGACCCGGCGCGCCTCGGCGTAGGCGGCTTCCTTGCGCGCGATGACGGCGGGAACGCCGCGGCGGATCTTGTGATAAGCGGGTGCGAAGCGGGGGGCCCAGCGGAAGACCGCCCAGTGGTTGTGAAAGGGGTTGCGCCCGAGGAAGTCCTCGTCGTCCGCGTAGGCCCGAGCGGCGGCGGTATCGAGATCGAGCCCCGCCGGGATGTCGATGCGCTGCCTCCAGCGTTCCCGCAAACCGGCGATGCGCGCCGGCAGATCGAGGGTCGAGCCCGCCGGCACCGCGGAACGGGGATCGCCGAAGGTCTCGCGCTCGACGCACAGCGCCTCCATGTTGACCGCGCCGGAGGTGCGCAAGGCCGCGGCCGCGGCGGGCGCCGCGGCCGTTCCGAACCGGTCTTCGGCATAGGCCGACAGGCCGGCTTCGAGCGTCGTCGCCCTCCCGGCGGCCAGGGGGGCGAGCACCCACAGATTGCTCTCCTGGAGACTGTCGAAGGCGCTGTTGCTGTCGCCGCCTGCCCAACGGTTGACCCGGACGCTCACCCCGTCGACGCCCTTTTCCAGCCAGGTCCGGTGGCGCTGCATCAGGTCATCCGCGACACAGGTAGCCAAGTGCCGCTCGCGGATGTACTCGCCGGCAACGCCGTATTCGACGATCTCGACCCGCCCCGGGAAACGTCCGATCAGCGGGTTGTCGATGGAGCGGAAATGCCAGTCCTGCGGGACATACTTGGTGTGGAACCAGACGTCCTCCGGCATCCGTTTCATCGCCGCCACGACCTGCTCCATCTCTTGCGGATGCCAGACGAAGGAGCGAAAGATCAGGCGTTTTCCGGCCGCGCGCACCTCGCTGTCGATTGCTTCCACCAAGCGTTGCAGTACGCCGGGCTCGGTCATGTTGTGCTGCGTCTCGACCACAGTCAGAACCAGGTAGTCCATTTCCGGCAGCAGTTCCCGGCAGACCCGGCGATAGCGCGATCGGACGAATGCCCATACCCCCGCGTTGGCGACCTCAACCGGACCGTGCGCGGCGGCGTCATAGCCGGACAATTCGTGCGTCCAGACCGCCACCTCCATGCCCAGGTCGCGGATCTCGCGGAACATGCCGGTTTCGTCCGCGCGCCGGCGCAGTTTTTCGAAGCCGCGCATCGTATCGCCCTCGAGCTGGAGTTCGACGGTGTTGAAGCCCAGCATCGCGGCGCGTTGCAGCGTGCCCGGCTCGACGTGCGCGGCGTGATACGAAGCCGCTCGATAGCGCAGGGCGCGAATCTCTGTCGGATGCGTCATTTGATCCCCGCACCTTGCATGCTGATTTCAGAGCGGTACACCGTGACTTCGTCGCCGGGCTCAGCGAGGCGCACGAGCTGGGCCAGCACCTCACCGGCGGCGGCGAAGGCGTGAATGTCGCCGCCGGTGCAACGCACGCCGAGGCGGAACACGCGCCCCGTCACCGGCGCGGGAATGTCCCGCCCGGCCAGATCGACCGGGCTGTAAAGCCGACCCAGCGACTGTCCCTGCGCGACCCGGTCGCCGGGAAGCTTGTCGCCGGCGAGAAAGAGCCCGTCGCACGGCGCCGGCACATGGACCATGACCGATTTGTACGCCGCGTCGTCGCCCGGCGCCGCGCCCTGCAGCACCCGCAACCGGGTCGTGCTCGGTGACGCGGTCTCGTCGGTGTCCACCGGCTCGATCATATCCAGCTCGACCAGCACTCGGCGCACCGCCCGCAGGCCGGTTTCGGCATTGCGCCGGTTCAGCATGTGCCCCGGAAACTCGATCAGTGCCGCGGGCTTGCCCAGCCGACGGCAGTACATGGTGGTCGTGATCTTGGGCATCCGGTCGCCCTCGCCGGCGGGACGCCGCGGCTGGTCGTATTGCCCGGGGTCCTGGATCAGGGTAAACGGCACATCCGCCGCCATGGCCAGCGTCTGACAGGCCTCGTCATCGACGGGCGCGAATGCTGTTGCCGCCTTGTAGAACGTGAAGCAATGCAGGTCGAGCACATGGCTGACGGGCGGGATCAACTGCGCCGCGAGGGCGTCATAGAGCCGCTCCTTGGCGTTGCCGTCGGCGTTGCCCGGCCAGACCTGGTTCTTGGAAATCACCTCGCCCCAGGTATTGCCATGGGCATAGCTTGCGGGCAGACAGGCAAAGGGGACCAGCAACAGCGTGCCGCGCCGGAGACGCTGCCGAATCGATTCGCCAAGGCGGACAGCGACCTCGCAGCCGACCTGCTCGCCGGCATGCAGACCGCCCATCACCAGCAGTGTCGGGCCCGGCCGGCCGCTGTCGATGCGTTGCACCGCTATCGCCCAGTCGCGTCGCCCGTCGTGAAAAGCAATGGTATCGATCGTTGCGCTGACCTTCATGCCTCCTTACCTCCTTGGTGCATCGTTTTGGTTGCCGGGATCCGGACGGCGTTCATGTTGGACCCTTTATTCCGCGGGAAGCAAGTTTTGTCGGTATGCGGCGGCACGGATTCCGGGCACGCATCGCCTGCCGCCCTGTAACAGGTCAAACGATTGATTGGGTGCCGTGGCTTGCGCAGCAGCGACGTTTGCCGCAACGGCGTGGTTGCTTCGCAAACCACGGCATCAGTCAATTCAGATGTCACAAGCCACGAACCGCACCCGTGTGATCTGGTGCAGGTCAGATGTATTCATCCGACCGTGGGGCCTCCGCGCCGCACGGCTCATCCGGTTCCTTGCCGATCGGCAAGGCGCGTTGCGCCCGCTGCCGCCGCCGGGCGACTTGGGCGTCAGCCGGCGCATGGTGCGGTGATGTCCGAGGGCGCGACCGCGCGATTACTCCCCGTCGTCCGCACGGATCACGTCGGGCGGGTAGTCGGCTGCGGGACTCGCGAGCAGCGCTGCAAGCGGCAGTTTGGCGTGTACCACGCGCTTCGAGTAGCGGGCGTACTCCTCCGGGTCGTCTCCCTGTTCGTAGAGCACGTGCACGAACCACGCGCCATCCTCCTGCGTTACCGCGATGTCGCTGTAGGCGGCCGGACCCTCCCACAGTTCAACAGCATGCGACCAGGTCTTGCCCGAGTCGAGGCTTGCGCGGACGGTCATCTTTCGGCGGGAATGCTTGTTCCAACGCCCCGCTACGTTCCGCACGTTCGGGTTGGAAAACAGCAGCACGCCCTCGGGCCGGTCCCGCGTCGGCTGGATGAAGTTCACGCCGGCGTGAGCGACGGGCTCGGGCAGATGCCGGTCCCTGCGGATGTCGCCGAACGACGACAGGTCGGCGGGCGCGAGGCTTGTCAGGCGGCGGTCGCCCTCTTTGTTGTTACGGAAGTTGCAGTACACGCGCCCGTCGGACAACTGGGCGAAAATGAACTCCCGGATGCTGCTGGCGTTGGGATCCTTCGCCCCCGCCCGCCAGGTCGCCCCCCCGTCGCTGCTGAGCAGGACCAGATTGACCCGTGCACCCGCGTCCTGGCGGTACCCCCCAGCGATGGCAAGATCGCCGTTGGCCAACTGAATGCCGTGCACCCCATTACCGACGCCGACGGACCTGGCGTCGTCCGGGAACGGCAGAACGATCGGTTCCGGGGCGCTCCAGGTCTTTCCATCATCGTCGCTGACGGACACGTGATCGATCAGGCCCCGTTCGCGCATCTGCCGATAGGGCGTGCTCGCCAGAACGGCCTTCGCGTTCTTCACGGGCCAGTACCGGCAGAACTTGTATATCCGCCCGCTGCGGCGGTGCTGCACTACCGGGCCGGTGTGGATGTCCACGCCCTTGCTCGTGGCGACCACCACGGGCGGCGACCAGGTCTTCCCGCCATCCGTGCTTCGCCTCACGAGGTTGTCGCTGTCGTGGCCGTGATCCGACACGCTGCTTTTGCGGTGCTGACAGAAGGCCAGAAGCGTGCCGTCCGTCGTGGCCAGCAGCCCCGGGATCCGGTAATAATTCTTGCCCTGATGCTCGTAAAGCGGCTGCTGGTGAACGGACGTCGTGTCGGTGCTCATCGGGGTTTGCTCCTCGGCGTTTGCGCCGGCGGCAGCGATGGCTGCGGCCAGACCGGCCAGGACCGTCCAACGTAAGAAATCACCCGGTGTCGTTCCCATAGCTTCTCCTCGCGATCCATAAAGCTAACTCCATGCCGTCGCCTGTATCCAGGGGCCGGGCCGGCGTGATGCCGCCGCAGGCGACGGATCAGGCGCCCTCGATGTCCTCGATCCACCAGTGATGCTCGTTAACCCGCGAGCTGCCGTCCTGGTAGGCGATGCTGGACTGGATCAGCAGGCGCTTCGGCGCGGCCGGGTCGTACCGGCCGACCACGGCGTTGGCGGAGTAGCAATCGCCGCCGCCGAGTTCCTTGCGATACAGGATGATCCCGTCATCCCAGTGGATGCCGTCGGGCGAGGTGTAGAGAACGAGGTTCCCCTTCTCGTCCGGCGGGCCCTGGCTGCCACTGCGGCCGTGCAGGAAATACAGATTGCCGATCTTCTCCGACATCTGCATGTTGCGTATGCGCTTGGCGAAGCGCGTGGTGCGGACCGCCGACCAGGTAGCGCCGTCGTCGCCGCTGGTCACATAGGGGATGTCGTGCTCGTTGATCTCGGCGCCCTTGCGGTAGGGATAGGAGTAGACGATTATCTCGCCCGAATCGAGCACGCCGGCGGTCACGTAATAGTTCTCGTCGTCGAACGGCAACTCGCTGCGCCGCTCGAAGCTCGCGCCGTTGTCCGCGGACACATAGAGACTGTACGGTCCCGGACAGTAGTTCGCCGAGCCGCCCATGTAGACGATGTAGATCTTGCCGTCGCGGACGAAGACCGCGTCGAACGTGAGCGAGGCATCCTCGACCGTGGCCGCCGGATCGAGTGGGCGGGGCTCGCTCCACGTGTGTCCGTGATCGCGGCTGAGCAGAACCACGGGCGGCCGTTCCTTGACCCACAGGCCCTCGGCCGCGAAATGGCTGACAAAAGCGACCACCGTGCCGTCCGGTGCAGTGGTGACGGCGAAGACCAGCGCGGAACCGAACTCGTCGCAGTCGTACATTCGGCGCGAGTAACCCAATTCGACGGGCTCGCCCCAGGTTTTGCCGCCGTCCGTCGAACGCCGATACTCGCTCCATCCGTACGTGCCGTGGCCCTTGTGCCGCTGCCCGGAAACGTTGCTGTAGAAAGCCAGGATGTCGCCGTTGCGGCATTCCGTCAGGCAGTTCCCGCCATGTCCGGAACGTCCGTTTTTCTCATGATCCACGAAGACGATGCCGCGGTTGGGAATGTCCTCTGGAACGACGCGAAAGGGAGGTTTACGCATCCCGGTGATTCGAGCAGCGGTTTCCGGGCGTTCAGTCATGACTGTTCCTGTGCAAATCGGTTTCCAGACCTCGTCGGGGAATACCGGCCACGCGCCGGTTCGGTTCGGTTCGGTTCGGTTCGGGAATCGGGCCCGTGCATTGTCACCCGGGCTTGTGGATCGTTGCCCGCGGGCGCATCGGGGCCGAAATCCGTATCGCCCCGGAGCACGTCGTCCTTGTGGAACGACGCACACACGATTCCGCGGGCGCCCCTCCGCTCGGAGCCGCAGGTGATGAATACCGTTCCGTCGCCCGTCCGGTCTCCGTCAGGGTACGACACGCCGAGCCGTTCGTCGAGCAGCAATCCGCCGGACCTTGTTCGTTCGCCCTCCTCGCAGAGTTGCGCCTTGAGGCGGGACCGCACGCGGCGCGACTCCGTCCCGGCAAAGTCGCCGTCGGCGTAGCAGAACCGGGGCCGCGAGCGTCAGCAGCGCCGCGGCGGTCGGCGACGGAAGGGTGGCGCGCCACGCCTCGGTGCGTCCGGCGGGGTTGACGCCGCTGCCGACGACGACCTCGCCGTCGGCGGACACGGCGGTCGCCTCGATCAGCGTCCAGCCGGTCAGGTCGACGCCCTCGGCGGCGAGCACGTCGGCGAGCGGGCGCATCCCCCCATCGGCGGTCCAGAGGAACGCGCGGGACTCGGCGCCGCCGGCGGTGGTGCTCATCCCCACGACGACGCTGCCGTCCGCGGAGCAGTCGTAGGCCTCGCTTCGGGCCCCGCCGGGCAGCACGCCCAGGGGAACCATGCCGCCGTCGGCGGTCCAGCGGAAGGCCTCGTAGAAGTGCGCCGACTGACTCCTGCCGACGACGACGGCGCCGTCGCCCGAGCAGCCCAGCGCGTGGCTGGCGCGTCCGCCGCCGGGCAGGTCGCCCAGCGGGTGCATCCCGTCGCGGGCGGTCCAGCGGAAGGCCTCGAACCAGGCATCGGTGTTTCGGGTATGACCGACGACGACGGCCCCGTCGGCCGAGACGCTCGCGGCGTTGCTGTAGACGTCGTCCGGGTCCAGCCCGCCGAGGCGAACCGTGCCGCCTGCGGCGGTCCACCGCATCGCCTCTTGCGGCGTCGGCGAGCGCCCGACGACGACCGACCCGTCGCCGGAGACGCCGCTGGCCTGGTAGAACCCGTCGAGCCCGGACATGCCCTCGCCGCGGCGCCAAACGAACCCGGCGGCGCCGTCGGCGTCCTCCCCGCGCCCCACGATCACTCCGCCGTCGCCCGAGACGGCGTAGGCCTTGCTCGACGTGCCGCCGGGCAGGACGCCCAGCGAGACCGTCCCGTCGCCGGCGGTCCATCGGAAGGCCTCGAAGTGTGCGTCCGCGCCGGCGCGGGCGTAGCCGACGACGACCCGCCCGTCGGCAGAGACGTCCTGCGCCTTGCTGTAGAGCTCCGCCGCGTCGAGCCCGCCGAGCCCGTGGAAGTCCCCCGCGGCGACGCCGACGGCGCAGAGGACGACCGCCGCGACGCAAGCCGGCCGAGCGCACCGAGCCAGTGTGCCCATCGGGTCGCTCCTTCGTCGAGCTTGTGAGCCCCCCGGACATGCCGCCTCCACGCGGCATAACGACCGGACGGAGCATACCACAATCCGCCGATACGTCAAGCTCTCAGGCGGCTGTCGATGAGGGCTGACGGCTGATGGCGGAGCACCAATGACTGCAAGCTGACGGGTGATGCCTTACGGCTTCCGGGGGCGTGTCCGCCCTCAGTCGCTGCACAGGCGGACGACAAGGTGCTGCATCGCCGCGTGGGGGCGCAGCCCGGTCTTGAGCCCCAGGTCCGTTCGCAGCAGCGCGCGGAAGTCGCCCTCGAGGCGCTGGCGCGGTCGCCGCCGCACCATCGCCAGGAATTGTCGCTTCGGTCCGGCCGGCATGTTCACGTCGGGCGTTCGTCCCGCGTCGATCTGGCGTCTGGCCTTCAGCGCCCGGCGGAGGTGCCACGTCAGCAGCCCCAGGGTGCGGAACTCCTCCCCGCGCACCGAGAGCATCCCCTCCAGGGCGTTCAGCGCGGCGGGCACGTCTCCGGCGGCGATGGCGTTGGTCAGCGCGAACGCGCCCGGACCGGCCGTCGCCGTGACCACCTGCCCGACATCGTCGGCAGTGATCCGCTCGCGGTCGCCGACGTACAGAGCGAGCTTCTCGATCTCGCCGTCCAGCCCGGCCAGGTCCGTCCCGATCCACTGGGCCAGCAGCTCGGCCGCGTCGCGTGCGAGCGTTTTTCCGCGCCGCCGCGCCAGTTCGCCCAGGCGCTGCCCGACGGCGCCGGCGTCCGGCGGGCTGCAATCGAGGATATGCCCGATGCGCTTGACGAGCTTGTAGAGGCGGGTATTGGCCCCAAAAGAGTTGACCTCGAGGACGAGCACGGCGCAGTCGGAGGGTGCCTGAAGGTAGTTCTCCAGCGCGGGGCGGTGACGCTTGACGAAGGCGTCGGCGTCGCGGACGACCACCACCCGGCGCGGGGCGAGGAACGGGACGGTGCGCAGCTCGTCGAGCACGTCGGCCAGCTCGGCGTCGGCGTCGGTGCTCGTGACGGCGACCTGGGGGTCGGCGTCGCCGATGACGTGGGCGATCAGCTCACGGCGTCGCGCGTCGCGCAGAAAGGCATCGGCACCGTTGAGAACGTACACGCACTTGACGTCACGCACACCCATGGGGGCTCAAGCCGCACCGCCGCCGTTGAGCCGCGGAGGCCTGCGCCGATGCGGACCACCGCAACCGGAACCGGCGCACCGGCCGACCGGTCGGCGCCGCCCCCCGCCGCCCGGACCCGCGCGGTCCGGGCGGCAGGGGCGGGAAGCTGTCCTCGTCATACCTGGCTCTTGCGGATCCGCAACCACAACCAGATCATCGCAATGAGCAGGACCATCAGCACCAACGTATAGCGCGGGAAGATCCACAAACTCTCGCGCCACCAGTCCCAGAACGATGCCAGCATTGGAGTCTCCTCAGTTTGCTGCGACGCGGGCGCGACTTCCGCACCCGCTCGAACCGGGCCTGCGACGGACCGGCGTACCCACGACCCGCCGCACAACAGCGACGCGCCCGGCGACTGAACATTGGCGGCGACTGGACTCGAACCAGTGACCTAGGGCTTATGAATCCCTCGCTCTAACC
>JBMCUM010000006.1:0-18885 GCA_048622595.1 Planctomycetota bacterium
GTCGTGCGGGACGAACTCGTGCAGCGGCGGGTCCAGCAGGCGGATGGTGGCGGGGCGGCCCTTCAGCGCCTTGAAGATGCCGATGAAATCGTCCCGCTGGTGCGGTTCGAGCTCGGCAAGGGCCTTGCGGCGCCCTTCCTCGTCGTCGGCGAGGATCATCTTCCGCATCGAGACGATCCGGTCGCCCTCGAAGAACATGTGCTCCGTGCGGCAGAGCCCGACCCCCTCGGCGCCGAACCGCACGCCCACGTCCACGTCGTGCGGCGTGTCGGCGTTGGCGCGGACGCCCAGCGTTCGGTACTTGTCCGACAGCTTCATGACGTCGGCGAACGGGCCGGAAACCTTCGGCTCGACCGTGTCGATCTTCCCGGCGTAGATCACGCCCGTAGTTCCGTTCAGCGAGATCCAGTCGCCGGCCTGGAACGTCCGCCCGTCGGCCGACAGCGTCCCGGACTTGTAGTCGATCGTCAACTCGCCGCAACCGGCGACGCAGCACTTGCCCATCCCCCTCGCCACCACCGCCGCGTGCGACGTCATCCCCCCGCGCGTGGTCAGGATGCCCTCGGCCGCGTGCATCCCCCCGATGTCCTCGGGGCTGGTCTCGATGCGGCAGAGGATGACCGGCGTGCCGTCAGCGCCCTTGTCCTCGGCGTCGTCGGCGTTGAACACGATCCGCCCCGTCGCGGCGCCGGGACTGGCGGGCAGACCTTTGCCGATCTGCTCGGCCTGGCGTTCGGCGTCCTGGTCAAACCAGGGGTGGAGCAGCTGGTCGATCTGCTTCGGGTCGAGTCGCAGGACGGACTCGGTCTCGTCGATGAGCCCTTCCTTGAGCATGTCGGCGGCGATTTTGACGGCCGCGGCGGCGGTCCGCTTGCCCGTGCGCGTCTGGAGCATGTACAGCGTTCCGCGCTCGATGGTGAACTCGAAGTCCTGCATGTCGCGGTAGTGCTCTTCGAGCTTGCCGCGGATTTGCCGGAGCTGCCGGTAGACCTTGCGGTTGTGCTTGCGGAGGTCGGCGATGGGCTCAGGCGTGCGGATGCCGGCGACCACGTCCTCGCCCTGGGCGTTCATCAGGAACTCGCCGTAGAACTTGTTCCGCCCCGTCGCCGGGTCCCGCGTGAACGCCACGCCCGTACCGCTGTCGGCGCCCATGTTCCCGAAGACCATGGTCTGGACGTTGACGGCCGTGCCCTTCAGCCCCCGAATGTCGTTCAACTCGCGGTAGCGGATGGCCCGCGGGTTGTTCCACGAGCCGAACACCGCGTCGATGGCCTTGCGGAGCTGGTCGCGGACGTCCTGGGGGAACTCCTGCCCGTCGCGCTGGTAGACCTTGCGGTAGGCGTCGACGACGGCGCGGAGCCCGTCGACGTCCAGGTCGGTGTCCAGCTTGGCGCCGCGGTTGTCCTTGACCTTCTGCAGCGCCTGCTCGAAGTGCTCGTGCTCCATGCCGAGCACCACGTCGCCGAACATCTGCATGAACCGGCGGTAGGCGTCCCAGACGAACCGCTCATTGCCGGTCAGCTCGATCATCGCCTCGCGGGTCTCGTCGTTGAGCCCGAGGTTCAGCACCGTGTCCATCATCCCCGGCATGCTCACCGCCGCGCCGCTGCGCACGCTGACCAGCAGGGGTTCCGGACCGGCACCGAACGTCTTGCCCGTGGCCTTCTCCAGACGCCCGAGGTGCTCGTCGACCTCGTCGCTCAGCCCCGCCGGCCACTTGCCCGACTCGCTGGCGGCCCGGCAGGCCTCGGTGGAGATGGTAAAGCCCGGGGGAACCGGCAGGCCGATGCTCGACATCTCGGCCAGGTTGGCGCCCTTTCCGCCGAGAAGCTGCTTCATCCCGGCGCCGCCCTCGGCCTTTCCGTCGCCGAAGAAGTACACGTACTTGGTCTTGCTCTTGGCCATCGGGAACTCTCCGTTGCTGGGTCTTGCGCTCGTTTGCCTTCCGGGCTTCGTTGATCCCCGTCCGGACGCGCCGGAGCCCGCGTCGAGGCGCCGCTGCGGCGACTTCCGGCAGGAGGCGCCGGCGCCGCGGTCGCCCTGCGCCCGTGCGGGCATGGTCGGGGTCCGCCGACCCGAGCGACGGGTCGCAGCGGGCCGCGTATGCTAGACCCGCCTCGCGCGCGTGTCAACTCTTTCGGCGTTCGGTCTCAGCACGCGCCACGCCACCGGACCGCCCTTGTGCGGCGGGCGCGGTTCGTTTAGCGTTACCCCACGCGAGCGGACCACGGACAAACAGGCCGGAGACTGCCGATATGCGGAAGGTGACACTGGGTCGAAGCGGGCTGGAGGTCTCGGCCGTCGGATTCGGCGGCATCCCCATCCAGCGCATCAGCGAGAGCGAGGCCGAGCGCGTTATCGATCAGGCGCTGGACCTGGGCGTGACGCTGATCGACACGGCCGCCGGGTACGGCGACAGCGAGACGAAGATCGGTCGGGCGATTCGCGGGCGTCGCGACGGGCTGGTTCTGGCCAGCAAGAGCGGGCGGAAGGACCGCGAGGGGATTCTGGGGGAGATCGACCGGTCTCGACGGTCGCTGGGCGTGGAGGTTGTGGACCTGTATCAACTCCATAACTGCGCGACGCGCGAGGCGTGGGAGCAGGTCTCGGGTGCGGGCGGGGCGATGGAAGGGCTGCTCGAGGCGCGGGACAGGGGCTGGATCGGTCACATCGGCTTCACGTCGCACAGTCTGGACATGGCGCTGGAGCTGATCGAGCAGGACGTGTTCGAGACGGTCCAGTTCCCGTTCAACCTGGTCACCCGTGAGCCGGCGGAGGGATTGATCCCTCGCTGCCGGGAGCTCGGGCTGGGCTTTGTGGTAATGAAGCCGCTGTGCGGTGGGCAGTACGACGACGCAACGCTTGCGTTCAAGTTCCTCAACGCCTATCCGGACCTGGTGGCGATCCCCGGCATCGAGCGCGTCGAGGAGATCGAGCAGATCGCGGCGCTGGTCACCTCCGGCGAGACGCTCGGCGGGGAGGAGCTGCGCCGCGCCGAGCAGACCGCCGAGCGGCTCGGAAAGCTGTTCTGCCGCCGCTGCGGGTACTGCATGCCGTGTCCCAGCGGGGTCCCCATCCAGTTGGCGATGATCTTCGACAGCTTCATCGCCCGAATGCCCGCCGACCGGCTCGTCGAGCCCGCCCGCCGCGTCGCCGAGGGCGTCGCCCGGTGTACCGACTGCGGAATGTGCGAGGACAAGTGCCCGTACGACCTGCCGATCCGGGTTCAGATCCGCGCCGCGGCGGAGAAGGCCGAGACGATTCTCGTGCGATCCGATTGACCGGGCGGCGTCCCGGCGCGTCTAGCGTCGCACGGGGATGCCGGCTTCGGCGAGGTGGTCCTTCATCCGGGCGATGGTGAAGGTCCCGTAGTGGGCGATGGAGGCGACGAGGACGGCGTCGGCGTGAGCGTCGCGGATCGCCTCGACGAGATGGTCCAGTGTCCCGGCGCCGCCGGAGGCGATGACCGGCACGTCCACCGCGTCGGCCACCGCGCGGGTCATGGGGATGTCGTAGCCGGTCTGCACGCCGTCGGTATCCATGCTGGTCGGAAGCAGCGTCCCGGCGCCGAGCTGCGCGACGCGGGCGGCCCACTCGACCGCGTCGATGCCGGCGCCCTGGCGTCCGCCCTTGACCATCACCTCGAAGCCCGACGGCATCGCCTCGGACGTCCGCGTGTCGACGGCGACGGTGAGCTTGTCGGACCCGAACGCCTCGGCCGCGCGGGCCACGAGCTCCGGGTCGCGCACGGCGGCGGTGTTGACGGACACCTTGGCCGCACCGGCGTCGAACATCCGCCGCATGTCGTCGATCGAGCCGATCCCGCCTCCGACGGTCAGCGGGACGCCGGACGTCGCGGCCGTCCGCTCGACCACGTCCATGAAGGTTTTTCGCCCCTCGGCCGAGGCGGTGATGTCCAGCACGACCAGCTCGTCGGCGCCGGCGTCGCTGTAGGCGCGGGCGGCGTCGGCGGGGTCGCCCAGCTCCTTGATGTCGACGAAGTGCACACCCTTGACGAGCTTCCCGTCGCGCGTGTCCAGGCAGGGGATGACGCCGGCGTAGTCGGTTTTCATGCGGGTCTCCAATCGTTGCGGTCAGAGTAGGCCCGGCCCGCGCCGGTGTCAATTCCGCCCGCGCGAGGTGCACGACGCGCCGCGTGCAGGGTCCGGCAGAGCGCGAAGGAGACGACCGATGCGGACGGCAGGGCGGCAGGCGTGGGGCGCTGTTGTTGTCCGCCCCGTTCGCCGGCGGTAGCATACGCGCCAAGGCGGTGGCGCATGCCGTACGAGAAGATGACTGATCAGCAGGTGGCCGCGTACCTGCACCTGGACCTCCGCGAGGTGCGCAAGCTCGCGTCGCGCGGGCAGATTCCCGCCCGTCGTGTCAGCGGGCGCTTCGTCTTCACCAAGGTCGAGATCGACCAGTGGGTCGAGCAGGAGATCCACGAGCTGGACGCCGACCGCCTGGAGCGGATCGAGCAGGGGGTCCTGGCGCATCACGGTATGGAGGTCGGGCGGCTCTCGGCGGCGGGGTTGATCCCCGACGGGGGCATCGAGGTTCCGTTGGAGGCGCGGACGCGCGACGCTGCGCTGCGCCGGCTTGTGGCGATCGGCGAGGCCTGCGAGCTGGTCTACGCGCGGGGCGAGGTCGTCGAGGACCTTCGCGGGCGCGAGGACTTGTGCTCGACCACCGTGGCGCCGCGCGTGGCGCTGCCGCATCCGCCGGGTCCGCTGCCCTACGACATCGCGGCCAGCTTCGTGGTCGCCGGGCTGTCGCCGGCGGGGATTCCCTTCGGCGCGCCGGACGGGTCGCTGACGCACCTGTTCATGCTGGTCTGCTGCAAGGAGGAGCGGACGCAACTGCACGTGCTGGCCCGGTTGGCGCGGATCGTCCGCCACGCGCCGACGCGCGAGCGGCTCCTGGGCGCCGAGGACGCCGAGACGCTACGGGCCGTCCTGCGCCGGCGGGAGGAGGCGCTGACCGACGCCGGGGCGTAAGCGCCGTCCGCCCGGGCGTCGGCGTTGTCGTCGCGTCGGGGCGGACGTATGCTGTGGGCATGGGCAAGCGGCGGTACGAGTTCGCCGACGACGCGCTGCTGGGGCGCCTGGAGCGCCTTCACCTGATCGCCAAGCGTCTGGCGTCGCGGGGTGCGGCCGGGGCGCGGCGGTCGGGCGGCATCGGCGACGGGCTGGAGTTCGCCGATCACCGCGCGTATACGCCCGGCGACGACATCCGCTTCATCGACTGGTCCTACTATGCGCGGATGGACAAGCTTCTGCTGCGGATGTTCCACCCCCACCGCGACAAGGACGTGGTGATCCTTCTGGACACGTCGGCGTCGATGGCGCCGGGCGCCGCCGGCCGGCGCGACGGTCAGAAGTTCAACGCCGCCCGGCGCATCGCCGCGGCGCTGGCGTACGTGGCGATGGGCTCGCTGGACCGCGTCATCTGCCAGCCGTTCGCCGACGAGCTCGCCTCCCCCTTGCGCTGCGGACGGGACCGCCGCCGGGTGCTGGCCGTGCTGGACTTCCTCGCCTCGCTGCGAGCGGGCGGGGGCACGGAGTTGCTGAGCTGCGTCGAGCGGCTGACCCGCGCGCGGGCGACCGGGCCCGTGCATCGCCCGGCGATCGTGCTGCTGGTCAGCGACCTCGTCGACGCGGTCGACGAGCTGCCCGACGCGCTGGGGCGCCTGACCGGCGCCGGGCACGACGCGGCGGTGCTCCAGGTCTACGCCCCGGGCGACGCCGACCCCCCGGCGGACGGGGCGGTCACCGTCCGCGACGCCGAGACCGAGCGGCGCCTGGACGTGGACGTCACGCCCGAGCTGCGGGAGAGCTACCGCAGGCGGTTCGCCGCCTTTCTGACCGCCTGCGAGCAGACCTGCCGCGCCCGCGGCTGCGCGTACGCGGCGACGGCGAGCGACTTCGCGTTCGAGCGGTTCGTGCTGCACACGCTGCGGCGGGCGGGCGTGCTGGGCGGATAGTGGTTTGTGACATCGGAATTGAGGGGGGCGTGGCTTGCGAAGCAAACACGGGATTGCGGGAACATCGCGGCCGCCGGTTGCGTAGGCAAGGTTAGGCAAGCCGGCGGGTGACCCTATAATACCTCTGATGCGGGGACGGTCGAGCTGAATGGTGACGGTTCCTGAGAAGCGAAAGGATCGAAGGATGACCAACCGAGACAAACGCTGGATTCCGTTGACGCTCGTGCTGGGGCTGGTTCTTGGAGGCGCGGTGCTCATCCCCTGGTTCGGCGGGGAGGTATCGCGTGCGGGCGACGAGGAAGGCGAGGCGGTGCGCGAGGCCCGCGCCGCACGTCAGCGCCTGGACGAGCTGAGCAAACGCCATACGCTCTCGGAGCTGTTTCGCACGGTTTCCAGGGCGGTCAAGCAGGCGGTGGTCGAGGTGCGGGTCAGCAAGAAGGTCAAGTTCGGCCCGCCCAGCCAGTTGCCCGAGGGCATGGAGGAGTTCTACGAGCGGTTCTTCGGGCGGGATTTGCCCCCCGAGCTGCGACGACGTTTCGACGGGCGCCAGTTCGAGCAGCGAGGCCTGGGCAGCGGCGTGATCGTCGACGCCGAGGAGGGCTACGTTCTGACCAACCACCACGTCGTCCGCGGCGCCAGCGAGGTGGAGATCGTCCTGGCCGACAAGCGCAAGTTCGAGGCCGAGTGGATCCGCAAAGACCGCCTGACCGACCTGGCGGTGGTCAAGATCAAGGCGGACAACCTCGTCGCCGCGCCCCTGGGCGACAGCGACGAGACGCAGGTGGGCGACTGGGTTCTGGCGATCGGATCGCCCCGCGGGCTTCCGCAGACGGTCACGGCCGGGATCATCTCGGCCAAGGGTCGGCGGACCGGGAACACGGAGATGTACCAGAACTTCCTGCAGACGGACGCGGCGATCAACCGGGGCAACTCGGGCGGCCCGCTGGTGAACATGCGCGGCGAGGTGGTGGGCATCAACAACGCCATCGTCACCACGACCGGCGGTTTCCAGGGCATCGGTTTCGCGATTCCGTCGAACATGGCCAAGGACATCATGACCCAGCTCATCGAGGCGGGCGAGGTCACGCGGGGCTACCTGGGCGTGCGGATCCAGAACGTCGACGAGAAGCTCGCCGAGAGCTTCGACCTGCCCGGGACCGCCGGGGCGCTGATCGCCCAGGCCGCAGAGGGCAGCCCCGCCGAACAGGCCGGACTCCGCGAGGGCGACTTCATCGTCGCCGTCGACGACAAGGACATCGCCGACATCAATGACCTGCGCAATACCGTCGCGCGAATCACGCCGGGCAAGACGGTGGACTTCACCATCTACCGCGACGGCGACAAGCGGACCGTGTCCGTGAAGATCGGCAAGCAGCCGGCGGACATGGCCGCGGCGTTCGGCGCCCCGGGCGAGCCGTCGCCCGTCGCTTCCGAGGCCTACGGGCTTCAGGTCGCCGCGATGAGCGAGGAGGCCGCCAAGCGGTACGGCTACGACGAGCCGGTTGACGGCGTGGTCATCACGGAAGTCCGCGGGGGGACGGATGCGGCCGAGCAGGGCCTGCGCCCCGGGATGGTGATCACACACGTGGACGACGAGGCGGTGACGTCTCCGGCGGCGTTCCGCCGCGCGTTGCGGGGTACCGCGGGCGTCCGCCTGCGCGTGCGGGACCCGCGCGGCGGGGCGCGGTTCGTGTTCGTCACGCCCAGCGAGGACTGAGCCCGCGCCGCGCCGGGGCGCTTATCGACGGGCCGACGGCGCGGTACACTGACCGGCGACGGACAACGGAACCGAAAGGGGCTGGTCATGACGCACGTGATCGAGCTTGCAGGACGCAAACCTCCGGGACGCCTCGATGAGCACTTCGCCCAGTGGGCCGAACGCCTCGTCGGCCCGCCGTACCGCAAGTACGATGCCCGCCGGGGCTGGAGCCCGCCGGCGAACTTCTGCGAGTACGACGACCACTACTGCCTCGTGATCGAACTGGCGGGCACGTCGGCCCAACGCATCGACCTGCGCGTCGAGCCCCCCCGGGGACGGCGCCGGGTTCGCACCGCCGGAACGCTGGTCATCAGCGGCGACCGTCCAATCCCCCAGGCCCCCGACGCGCCCGAGGCGCGGTGCATCCACGTGATGGAGATCGACCACGGCCCGTTCATCAAGACCTTCGAGCTGCCGCCCGACGCGGATGTCGACGCCATCGAGGCGGTCTACCGCACCGGGTACCTGTGGGTCCGCATCCCCCGTCGCTGACGCCGCCGGGGCGCCGGACCACCGCCGAGACGGAAGGGCCTAGCGTGGCTGACGAGAACAAGCCGGAAAAGCCGAAGATCGTGGACCAGCACGAGGAGCCGGCGGTCGTCGGCGCGCCGGGCGCGGCAGTGGCCCACCGCCAGCCGGCGCAGCAGCACATCGAGCTTCCGGACGAGCTGGCGGTGCTTCCCCTGCGGGAGACGGTGCTGTTCCCGGGCTCGGTGGTCCCGCTGTCCGTCGAGCGCGAGCGGTCGCGGCGCCTTCTGGGCGACGTGCTGCCCAAGCAGAAGGTGATCGCCGTCGTCTGCCAGAAGGACGCTTCCGTCGAGGTTCCCGGCCCCGACGACTGTTACCAGTGCGCCACGGCCGTGGTCGTGCTGAAGCTGCTGCGTCTGGAGGACGGCCGGCAGAGCGCGGTCGTTCACGGCGTCTCGCGGGTCCGGATCGACCAGTGGCTCGACGAGGAGCCGTACCTCCGCGCGAAGGTCACGGCGCTGAGTTCCCGGACGCCGGACGAGACGGAGAACGAGGCGCTGGAGCAGACGGCGCGTCAGCTCGCCGGGCGCGTCCTGGACCTGATGCCCAACGTTCCCGACGAGGCGCAGGTGGTGCTGAACAACCTGGAGGACTCCTCGGCGCTGGCGGATTTCCTCGCCGCGAATCTGCCCTTCGAGACGGCTGACAAGCAGCGCCTGCTCGAGACGCCGGACGTCAACGTCCGCCTGCGGCGGATCGTCGAGGAGCTCCAGCGCCAGATCGAGGTGCTGGAGCTGTCCAACAAGATTCAGAACCGCGTCAAGGAGAAGATCGACAAGTCCCAGCGCGAGTACTACCTCCAGGAGCAGCTCAAGGCCATCCAGCAGGAGCTGGGACGCACCGACGAGAAAACCGCCGAGCTTGAGGAGCTGCGCCGGCGCCTGGACGACGCCGGGATGCCGGAAGGCCCGCGCGCCACGGCCGAACGCGACCTCAAGCGCCTCGCCGACATCCCCACCGCCTCGCCCGAGCACAACATGATCCGGACGTACCTGGAGTGGCTGGCCGAGCTTCCCTGGAGCAACGCCACCACGGATAAGCTGGACATCGCCCGGGCGCGCAAGGTGCTCGACGAGGACCACCACGACCTGGAGAAGGTCAAGCGGCGGGTCCTGGAGTACCTGTCGGTGCGCAAGCTCGCCCCCGCCTCGCGCGGACCCATCCTGTGTTTCGTCGGTCCGCCGGGCGTGGGCAAGACGTCGCTGGGACAGTCCATCGCCCGGACCCTGGGGCGCCGCTTCATCCGCATGTCGCTCGGCGGAATGCGCGACGAGGCGGAGCTGCGCGGTCACCGAAGGACCTACATTGGCGCCATGCCCGGGCGGATCATCCAGGAGGTGCACAAGGTCGGTACGAACAACCCCGTGTTCATGCTGGACGAGCTGGACAAGGTGGGGCAGGACTTCCGCGGCGACCCCGCCTCGGCGCTGCTGGAGGTCCTGGACCCGGCGCAGAACAACACCTTCCAGGACCACTACCTGAATGTGCCGTTCGACCTGTCGAACGTGATGTTCATCGGCACGGCGAACGTGATGCACACCGTCCCGCCGGCGCTGCGCGACCGCATGGAGGTCATCGAGCTGCCCGGGTACACCGAGCAGGATAAGCTGCGGATCGCCACCGGGTACCTCATCCCGCGCCAGCTCGGCGAGAACGGGCTGACCGCCTCCCAGGCCAAGTGGAAGGACGAGGCCGTCCAGTACATCATCGCACGCTACACGCGCGAGGCGGGCGTCCGCGAACTGGAGCGCCAGATCGGCACCGTCTGTCGCGGTATCGCCGCCATGATCGCCGAGGGAACCGCCAAGACGCGGACCGTCAACCGCAAGCTGGTCCGGGAGCTGCTCGGCCCGGAGAAATACGAGTCCGAGGTCGCCCTGCGGACCTCCATTCCCGGCGTGGCGACGGGCCTGGCCTACACGCCCACCGGCGGCGAGATCATCTTCATCGAGGCCGCCATGTATCCCGGAAAGGGCGACCTCACCCTCACCGGGCAGATCGGCGACGTCATGCGCGAGTCCGTCCAGGCGGCCTACAGTCTCGTCCGCAGCCGGGCCGACCAGTTGGGAATCGACGCGACCGCCCTGGGCAAGAAGGACGTCCACGTGCACGTGCCGTCCGGGGCGGTCGCCAAGGACGGCCCGTCGGCCGGGGTGGCGATGGTTACGGCGTTGACGAGCTTGCTGACCGGTCGTCCGGTCCGTCCGGACCTGGCGATGACCGGCGAAATCACGCTGCGCGGGCTGGTCCTTCCGGTCGGGGGGATCAAGGAGAAAGCGCTGGCGGCCAAACGCGCCGGGATCGCACGGGTCCTTCTGCCCGAGCGGAACCGCAAGGAGCTGGAGGAGATCCCCCCGGCGGCGCGCAAGGAGCTGGAGTTCCTCTTCGTCGAGCGGATCGACGACGTGCTCGAACGGGCGCTGGACGGCGCCGCCCAGGCCTCTGCCGCGCCCGGACCCGCCCGGAAGCGCCGCGCGTGAGACGCTCGAGTGCGACTCGTCCGGTCGAAATCAGCTTGCTCGGGGCAAATCCGTTGAAGTACAATGAAACACGTAGTGCCCGGGCGCCGGTGCGGCAGACGCACTTTTCTGAATCTTGCGGCCGGTGCGGAACGGGCTCGGCGTGCGGCGGCGAATTGTTTTTCAGGAGCTACGACATGTCTTACAGACTGAGACGAATACGTGGCGTCAGGGCTCTGCAGCTCGGGCTGGGCGGCGGAGACCGCAAGCAGGAGTTCCTGATGATCGGCGTTCTGGGGCTGATCATCGTCGGTGCCCTGGCGATCGCGATCGGCAGTATGTTCGGCGGGCGCGGGGGCGGCCAGACGGTCGATGAGTACCGGTTCCAGTGCCAGGCCTGCGGGCACGAGTGGTCCGTCACCCCGGCCGAGCTCGAGCAGATGGAGGCCCCGCCGGAGGAGATGATGATGATGGGCCCGGACCAGTTGATGGAATGCCCGGAGTGCCACGAGCACGCCGGGATGCCCATGCGTCAATGCCTCAACTGCGAGAAGTGGTACGTCTCCCCGCAGACGAAATTCTGGATCCGGGCGTACGGACCCTCCGGCGGCGAGGGCCTGCCTGAAGAGGAGCCCAAGGACATCTGCCCGCACTGCGGGACCGACCAGGTCGAGTGGCGCCGGGAGCATCGCTGAGGTGATCGAAGATTCAGCGCGGGCGGCCAGGCCGGGGCTTTGACGGGCGTGTTCGGCAATGCGTTGTCGGCGCGTTCGTCCGGTGCGATAATTTGGTTTGCCCCGGCAGGGCGAATCGCGTACAGTGACGTGTGACGGACAATATGGGCGGCCTGTGAAGACTGTGGGTGCGTCCCCCCCCGCGCCCCACGGCACACAGGTCGCCCACTGTATTGCGCCGCGGGGGCTGTCCCCGCCCAGGGGGTATCGTGTCCGGGACGGACCGCCGAAGGGCACGGGGGGCGCCGAAGACAGCCCACGGAAAGCTTTTCGTGGGCTGTAGCGTAAGCGAGTGGATTGACGCTGAATCCGCGTCACGTGCGTCCGCGCGGCGTCGGTTGCCTTGACGGTTACAGGTTGCGGGTGTCGAAGGAGCGGAGGAACTCGTCGTTCGTGTCGAACTTCTCCAGCGCTCGCAGCAGCGTGGGCATCTCCTCGTCGACGTTCAGCCCGGACAGGAACCGCCGGAGCATGTGCATCTTGGGAAGCTGCCACGGCTCGACGAGCAGCTCCTCCTTCCGCGTGCCGGACTGCGGAATGCTCAGCGCCGGCCAGACGCGCTTCTCGGCCAGCTTCCGGTCGAGCTGGAGCTCCATGTTTCCGGTGCCCTTGAACTCCTCGAAGATGAAGTCGTCCATGCGGCTTCCGGTCTCGATCAGGGCGGTGGCGAGGATGGTCAGCGACCCGCCGTCCTCGAGTCGCCGGGCGGCGCCGAACTGGCGCTTGGGCGTCTCCAGGGCGCGGATGTCCACGCCGCCGGTCATGGTCCGCCCGCTTCCCTCCACGTGGCGGTTGTACGCACGACCCAGGCGCGTCAGCGAGTCCAGGAGCACCACCACGTCCTGGTCGAACTCGGCCATGCGCTTGGCCCGCTCGATGGTGAACTCCGCCACGCGGACGTGGTTGGAGATTGGCTGGTCATTGTTGGAGGCGACGACCTCGGCGCCGGGGCACTTGCGCTTGAAGTCGGTGACTTCCTCGGGGCGCTCGTCGACCAACAGGATCATGATGGTGCAATCCGGGTCGTTCTCGGCGATGGCGTTGGCGATCTGCTGCAGCAGAATGGTCTTTCCGCTGCGGGGCGGGGCCACCAGCAGCCCGCGCTGCCCTTTGCCGATGGGGCAGATCAAATCGAGCACGCGCATCTCGACGGGCCCGCCGGGCATCTCCAGCTTGAGCTGCGGGTGCGGGTCGACGACGGTGCGCTGGTTGAAGGGCTTGATCTCGCAGTAGTCATCCACGCTGCGCCCGTTGATGGTGAGGATCTTCTCGAGCTTCGGACCGCCCTTGCGCTTCGTGGGCGGGGCGACCTCGCCCTCGATGTACAGCCCGGTGCGCAGCCCGCCGTGGCGCACGAAGTCCTTGCCGACGAACACGTCGCCCGGCGTGGGGCGATAGTCGTTCTTCGCCTGGCGGAGAAAGCCGTAGCCCTTTTCCGTGATCTCCAGGACGCCCGAACCGACGTCCTTTCCCTCGGCTGTCTGCTGTCTCTGATTTACTGCCTGGTCCATGGTCGTTCCTTCCTCGGTGCGTGACCCCTGCATGTGAACCTTGTTGCCGCTGAGGCCCGCGCGCGGTTGCGGGCGGAGAGCGTCACGATTACCGATCCCTTTGCCCCCTCACACGCGCTATCTTACTCGAGGTCACGAGCTTTCCAAGGGTTTTTTCGCGGGGAATCAGGGCGCGGCGCCCTCGGCGACCGCCAGGGCCCGCGACAGGTCGATGAGGCCTTCGTAGTACGCCCGTCCGACGATCACGCCAGCGCAGCCGATGTCGCGACAGCGACGCACGTCGTCCAGGTCCGCCACGCCCCCGGAGGCGACGACCGGCACGTCCGTGGCGTCGACGACCGCGGCGGTGGCGTCCAGGTTCACCCCGCCCAGCATCCCGTCGCGGGCGATGTCCGTGTAGACGATGGCGCCGAGTCCGGTTCCGGCGATGCGCCGGGCCAGATCGATCGGGCTTTGGTCGACCGCCTCGGTCCATCCCTCGGCACGGAGTTGCCCGCCGCGGGCGTCGAGCCCCAGCGCCAGCGCCTCGGCGGGCAGGTCGGGCTCGTCCAGAAGCCCGCGGAACCAGTCCCAGCGTTTCATCGCCGCCGACCCGATCACGAGCCGCTCGGCGCCGAGCTCGCGGCAGGCGTCGACGGCGCCGCGGTCGCGGATTCCGCCGCCGAGCTCGATGTGCAGGTCCACGGCCTGGCGGATGGAGCGGATGGCGTCGGTGTTGGCGGGGCGTCCGGTACGTGCGGCGTCGAGGTCCACGACGTGGATCCACCGCGCCCCGGCGCGGGCGAACCGGCGCGCCACCTCGCACGGGTCGTCGAAGTACGTCGTCTGGCGGCGGTAGTCGCCCTGGGCGAGGCGGACCACCTTGCCGTCGCGAAGATCAATTGCAGGCAGGATATCCATCGCGCACCCGGTAACCCGACGCGGAGATCACAAAGACAACCGGGAAAACATCGTCGTGGGCCGACGCCGCCTGCTGTGCTGCGGCGAGGCGGGCGCATCAGACGCACTTGTCCCTGGGCGGCTTCATGCCCTTCGTGTTCGAAGAATCTAGCTGTTTACGAAGTTCTCCAGCAGCTTCAGGCCCACGGTCTGGCTTTTCTCCGGGTGGAACTGCGTGGCGAACAGGTTGCCGCGCTGGACGGAAGAGACGAACTCGCAGCCGTAATCCGTCGTCGTGACCACCACGTCGTCGTCCAGGGGCACCACGTGGTAGCTGTGGGCGAAGTAGACGTAGGCCCCGTCGTCGATGCCCTCCAGCAGGGGCACGTCGCGGCGCTTGCGGAGCTGGTTCCAGCCCATGTGCGGTACGGACAAGCGGCCGATGCGCCGCACGTCGCGGGGGAACTCGAAGCGGACGACCTTCCCGGCCAGTAAGCCCATCCCGGTGTGCAGCCCGTTCTCGTACGACACGTCGAACAGCAGTTGCAGCCCGAGGCAGAAACCCAGGTAGGGCACGCCCGCCTCGATGGCGTCGATGATGGGGCGCAGCAACTCGCGCGAGCGCAACTGCTCCATCGCGTCGCCGAAGGCCGCCACCCCGGGCAGCACGATCTTCTCGGCGGCCTCGAGCTCCACCGGCCCCGAGACGAGCTGCGCGTCGCCGCCGGCGCGCTGTAGCGCCTTGGCGACGCTGCGCAGGTTCCCAAGCCCGTAGTCGATGACGGCGATCACGGAAGGACGTTCCCACCCCCGGCGGCGCCGCGGCGCGACCGTGTCACGGTGTTAGCGCTTCACCACGGAAATCTCGACGCGACGGTTCTTGGCTTTGCCCGCGGAGCTCTTGTTCGACGCCACCGGATGCGTCTTGCCCATCGCGACGGTCTCGATCCGCTCCGGATCGATGCCGCGCTGCCGCAGGTAGCGCGTCACCGCCATGGCCCGGTTGGCCGACAGGTCCAGGTTGTCCTTCCAGAGCTTCTTGCTCTTGCGGATGGCGTCGGAGTCCGTGTACCCGTAGACGCGGATGGTGGTCCCGGCGTGCTCGCCCTTGAGCTTCGCAAGGATGCCGCCCAGGGCGCGCTTCCCCGCGTCGGTCAACGTCGCCCGCCCGGGCGCAAACAGCACGTCGCTTCCGAGGGTGATGATCTTCGTCTCGCCGTCGGGCGCGGGCCTCGCCGTGTCGCCGGTGTCGCCGGTGTCGCTGGCGGCCTTATCCTTCCAGTGCTCGAGCTCCCGGCGCGTCTCGGCCTGTTCGGTCTCGGCGCGTTTCAGCTCGAGTTGAAGCTGGGTGCGCCGGGACTCGCACTGCGACAGGTCGCTGCGCAGGTCGGAGACCTGCTGCTGGGCGGCGTTGTGCTGGGCGCTGAGCTCGGCGTGTTGCCCCTCGAGGTCCTTGTACTTCTGCTCCCAGTTCGTACAGCCGATCGTGCCCGAGGCCACCACGGCCAGAAGTACCGCGGCCAGGGGGACTTTCGCAGTTCTCATACCATGTTCTCCTTGTATCCGTGCACGCGTGCCGTTCGCGGGCTCGCTTCCGCCCGGCGATTATACGCATCGCGCGGCGTAATGACAGTCCCCGCCGCGGAAAATTCCCCGCCCGGGTCTACAGGAGATCCCGCAGCACCGGGCGCAGCAGCAGCTTGACCCCGCACAAACCCGCGATGCCGCCCAGCACGACCGCCGGCGTCAGCCACGACCACTGCTCCAGGATGGCAAAGCCCAGCGCCAGACCGGCCGCCGGGGGATGCTCGGTGTTCGTGACCACCATCACGAAGATCGCCAGCCCCACGGCCGCGGCGCCGAAGACCACGTGCGGGAAATCCGCGATGAAGACAAACTGCTCCGGTAGCGGGACGAAGCGCGTCAGCCACCACGCCGCAGTCCCCGCGGCCGTGCCCACCACGTACCCGCCGATCAGGAACCGCGCGCGGGAGACGTGGCGCTGGGGCATGGTGAAGGCGATGAAGGCGCTTGCCCCCAGCGAGGCCATCACCGCGGTGTTGGAGGTGCTTCGCATGGCCGCGAGAACGGTGAACATCGCCGCGCTGGCCAGAAGGCACTGCAGGAGGTAGTGAAGCTTGTTCCGGCGGAAGTGACTGTCGAACAGGTTCATGGGCGTCTCGGTCGTCCTGTCGGCCTGTGGCGGCAGTCAGCCGACCGGGCGGACGCGCGCCAGCACGCGCAGCGCCCAGACCACGGAGTCGGCGGGGAAGGTTTCCGGGCGGAAGGCCTCGTTGACGGGGATCAGGTGGACCGCGTCGCCGGCGCGGCGGTACAGCTTGCACGTCACGCCGATCTGGCGGGACAGTTGGACCACCGCCGGACGTCCGTCCGTCGCCTCGGCGGCGCAGCTGAGCACCACGATGTCCCCGTGGCGGATGTCGGGGACCATGGACTGCCCGTCGATGCGAAGCGCGAAGGCGTCCGGATGGCGCGACTTCAGCGCCGGGGCGGCGAGGAACTCGGCGACGTTGTCGGCCGGGGCGGCGAGGGTGATGATCTGCGCGTGCGGGTCGGACGGCTCGGTCAGGCCTGTCATCGCCGCCGGGCGCGCGGCGGCCGACCGGGCCGCGTGTCGGTCGATCAGGTCGGTCAGCAGCGTCACGCCGCGGGCGTCCTCGGCATCGGCCCAGAAGTGCGGGACGCCGGCGGCGCTGCGCCCGAGGATGGGGATCCACGCGCCCTGGGGTGCGTCGGCGTCGGTCGCGGGCTGATCGCAAGCGGATGGGGCGGGGGCCTGTGGCTCGCTCGGGCCGACGGGCTCGGGCGGCTCGGCGGGCGCCCCACCGCTGTCCGGAAAGGCCATCGCCCCGCTGAGAAGGTCCAGAAATGCCGTCAGCGGACGCGCCGCGTCCGGACTGTCGCTCAGCAGTTGGGCGGCCCGCTGGAGCACGGGGTGGTCCCTGGGGACGGATGGGGCGGACGCGGCTTCTCCGGTCAGCAACCAGCGCAGATCGACCCCGGCGGTGTCGGCGATGCGAACGAGCACGTCGGCCGGGGGAACCCGCGACGTCTCGTAGTTCTGATATGTCGAGGGCGGGACGCCCAGCGTCCGGGCGAACGCGGAACGTCCGCGCTGTCCGGCGACTTCCTCGCGAATCTTGGCAATCCGGCGACAGATTGCCACGTTTGCGTCATCGTCACGCATAAATATCCACAAATGTGAAAATTGTGATTGACCCTCGTGGCGACGCGACCTATGCTTGCCCGCGACACCCCCGGGGCGGATGCGGATTGTAGCGTGCAGGGATGACGAAGCAAAGCAAAACCGCCGGGCCTGACGAGCAGCGCAGCCTGTCCGAGCTGCTGGACGGCATCGCCACGCTGATGGACTGGCAGGGGCAACTCCTGGCCGAGGCGCAGCGGCGGATGCAGCAGACGACGGACGCGGGGTCCGCCGGGCCCGATGCCGACCGGACCTCGCAGTCCTCCAGGGGCCGTTGAGCCATTTGCGATGTGGCGTTTATCCGTAGCGCGGGCAGGATTGTCGAAGACCTCGTACGAGTCGTATGACCGTAAGGGCCCGCGCTACGAACATCGCAAATGGCTCGGCCGATGAATAACGGCCGGGGGTGCCGCGAATGCGGGTCGGGGCGGACGGGTCGGCGTCGCATTCGGCGCCGGCCCGTCGATGTTTTCGGCGCGCCGCGCTGGCGGCGGGGCTCGTTGTTGCCGAAACAGTCAGAAAGGCGGGCGACCGCCGTGGGGGCGCGCTGGAACGGCGCGGGTGGTGGTGTCGCCCGGGTACGAACAAAAAAGGAGCCGTGGAATGACGGACCCGAAGACGTTGATCAAAGAATGTCGCGCCGCTCAGCGCCTGTCGCTGGCTCATCGGGCGGTGATCCTGGACGCGCGCGGCCGCGCCGTGGCGCGAGGGCACACGTCCAACATATCGGCGTGCGGGGCACTGCTCGTCGTTCCGTGGCGGGAGGAGTTGCTCGAGGCGGACGAAGTCCTCGTGGAGATCGACGTGCCGAAGGTCGCCCACGGACAGGTTCGGCGCGGGCAGCATCGCACGGTGCGCTACCGCTGCCGCGTCGCCCGCACGCGGGGAATGGGGCAACTGCTCGGCGTGGGAGTGGAGTTCATCGAGAAGCTGGCGTGAGCGGCGTGCTACGGCGGCGCACGCGCCCCAGCGCCCACTCGACGAGCATCACCGCCAGCGCCGCCAGAACGAGCGGCGCGCCGAGCGGAAGCAACCCGCGGCGGCGCCAGCGGCGCGCCAGCTCGGCCAGTTCCGCGCCCGCGGTGATGCGCCCGCCGGTTCGCCCGGCCAGTCGGCGTAACGCCTCACGATTCGCGCCGATCGCGCGGAATTCCGCAGGACCCGCCGACGCCACGCTGCCCCGCCACGCGACGTCGGCGGAACCGGCGGTGCGGACCGTTACGGCGACCGGTCCGGTACCGACCGGCAGATCCGCCGCGTACCGCCCCGGGCCGACCTGCCGCATCCGCGCCTCGCGCGGCTGGGTGGGCTCGTCCGGCGCGGTTGCGGCGGCGACCAATTCCAACCCGTCGCGCGGCCACTCGTCCGGGAGGCGGTCGGGCTGCACGGCGCGGACGGACACGCGGAGGTCTCCGTTGCGGCGCTCGGCGCGGGCGGTGAAGCCGGGCCGCCCCGGCGGGCGGAGCACGGTGCGCGTCTGTGCGGCCAGCAGGGCGGCGAGCGGCTCGTCGAGGCGCCCCGGCAGCTCCCGCAGCGCCGTGGCGAACGCCACGCTGGCGCCCAGCCCGACCCGGCGACGGGCGAGGACCGGGGCGCCGGTCGCGGCGACACGGACCAGCACGTCCGCATCGGGCTGGGCGCGGGAGACGATATAAGCGGGAAGCGGCGACATCGCGTCGGCGGCCGCGGCGAGGTCCGCACCGGGCGCCGGTCGCAGGCGGAAGCGTCCGCGGCGCAGCGCCTCGCCGCGCAGTCGGCGCAGGAACTCCACGAACAGCTCGTCGAGGTCGCCGAGGTCCGCCGCCG
>JBMCUM010000007.1:0-18847 GCA_048622595.1 Planctomycetota bacterium
GGCGCCGACCGCGTGCGGGTCGGGCGCGTCGCCGCCGCCTCGGCCGCGCGGCGACGTGCCGCCACCGCGCGCTCGTACAGCGGGAAGCCCGCCAGGTTGCGCTGCCGCACGGGCTTAGCGGTGCTGAGGCGTCCCTGCTGGAGGACGTGGACGATCATCGCCTCGTCGGCGGCGCCGGTGGCCTCGGCGCGTCCCTCGACGTAGACGGTGATGCGATGGCGGTCGGGTCCGGCGGCGCGGACGTTGCGGACCCACAGCACGGCATCGCGTCCGGTGACGCGCCGCTCGCCCATCCGCAGCTCGAACCCGCCCAGGACGATCGTCACGGGCTGCCCGTCGTCGCTGAAGGCGTAGATCGCTCGCCCGTGGATCTCCGCGTCCTCGTAGACGCACTCGGGCGATTCGTCGGCAGCCGCCGAGACGGTCGCCAGCATCGCCCCAAGCGCTGCGATGACGCGGATTGTGGGATTCATGACGCTCCTTGGGCAAACGCCCGATACTCGCAACTGCCGCCGCGCGATTATAGATGCACCCCCGGGCAAGTCAAACGTTCTCCGAGCCCGAGCCACGGAACCACGGAACTTTGGCCGCTACGGGAAAGACGCCGGCGGGCATCAACGCGGATGAACACAGATGAGATGAGGAATAACGCCTCCCAAACGACCTGCTTGAACTTTGCGGCCGCATGTGAAGGCGGTGCAGTATCAGTCAGGCCATGCTCTCATCCGCGTTTATCGCTGTTCATCCCCGCTCCGCCGTGGCGAAAAACCGGCGTAACTTTCGCTGTAGTCCCACCGGGTGCGGACTACCGCCTCACCGGTAGAAGCTTGTACGCACCCCGTCCGTCAGCGTGGGCCCGCGACGGTTGAGGCGGGAGCGCTCCACCAGCAGCCAGACCAGGAACGTCACCCACAGCAGCACTGCGATCGCCACCACCACCGGAAGCGAGATGCTGCGAATCTGCTCCCAGGTCGTCGGGGTCTGCTCGGCGGCGGCCGGCGAGACGACGTGGGGCTGGTGGACCGCCCACCCGACCAGCACCGCGCCGATGGCGGCGACGATGACCTGGCAGACGGCCGAGACCCAGGCCCACGAGATGCGCGCCCGCTGCCTGCTGCTTCGGACGACGAGGAACAGCGACAACGCCAGCCAGATCAGCCCGACCAGGTCGATCGCGATCCCGCCGTTGACGAACACGAGCTTGACCCAGCGCGTCCCTTCCGGCAGGTCGAAGCCCTGCACGGCGGCGACCTTGAACAGATCCTGGACCAGCCGTCGACTGATCCCGGCGACCAGCGCCCAGACGAGGTACGCGATGCCCGCGAACGACAGCGCCAGACCCACGTCCAGTCGCGTTGTGCGTTTCAGCCGCCCGAGCATGCCCTCATTACACCACCGCCCGCCGGGCGATACAAGCCCCCCGCGCCGCGACGGGCTTGCCAAGCCGCCCGCCGCGCGGTAGGCAGGTTCCCACCGGCACCGGAGAGACCCATGAACACAGCCGAGCTGGCCCGACGCATCCGTGAGGCGGCGTACCTCGAGGGCGACTTCCTCCTGCGCAGCGGACGACGCAGCCGCTATTACCTGGACAAGTACCTCTTCGCCGCCCAGCCGGACATCCTCGCCGAGCTCGCACGCAGGTTCGCACAACGCCTCGGCGAGGCGGAGCTGATCGCCGGGGCGGAGCTCGGCGCCGTGTCGCTGGCGGCGGCGACGTCGCTGGCGTCAGGCCGGGCGTTCGTGATCGTACGCAAGACCGCCAAGGGCTACGGAACGGACAAGCGCATCGAAGGCCCGGACGTCAGCGGGCGACGGGTGCTGCTGGTCGAGGACATCGGGACGACGGCCGGGGCGGCGCTCGACGCGGCCGCGACACTCACCGACGCCGGCGCGACGGTCACGCGGGTGGTCTTCGCCGTCGACCGCCAGGAGGGCGCCCGGGAGAATGTAGAAGCGGCCGGGTACGCCTTCGACGCGCTGCTGAGCCGCACGGACCTGGAAGCGGCAAAGTAGGGCGGACGCTCACAGACCGCGGTACCTTGGCGCCGCCCACCGGCCTGGCGGCGTGCCGTCAGTACTTCGGTCTCCGGCTACCGGCCACTGGTCTGGTTAGTACCAGACCATCACCACGAGGTTCGGCTCGGGGCGCTTGCCCTCCATGGTGCCGATGACGTGCCCGACGTGCTTGACCTCGATCTCGTCGCTGTCGAGCCACTCGTTGATGCTCTCCTCCAGGTGCTCCAGCGGGGCCTGGGCGATCTTGCTGTGGAACAGCCGGCAGCGGGTGGCGCCCCGGCCCGTGACGTTCAGCGGGCGCTGGAACTGCTTCTTTTTCTGGGTCTTGGTGACCGCCGCGGCGGCCCCGAACGCCCGAACCCCGCCCGAGCTCGCCTCGGACTCGCCTTCCTCGACGAGACTGATCGGCTCGTCGTCCTCGTCGGTCTCGACGGGCGCCTCGGGCGGCTGGGCCTGCTGAGACTCGTGCCCGGCGTCCAGCTCGATCGCCTCGTCCTCGTCGGCGTCCTGCTGCGATGCCGGGGGCTTCGGCGCGTCGGTCGAGAAAAAGTCATCGTCCAACCGGATTCGTTCGTCCTCTGCCATGGCTCGGCTCCCGCATACGAGTTGCGTTTTTGCACGGCAAAATGCGGATCGATCCGCTATTATAGGCGCCTCGGCCCGTGTGGGTCAACGACTCCTGCACCAGACGAACAGCCAAACACGCGCACAGCACCATGATGCACAGCACACTCGGCGCAGGACGCGCCGCACCAAGACAGATGCACCGACTCGCACGACAACGGGACAAGCTGGTCATCCTCGCGGCCTTCATCCTCGTCGTCGGCGGGGTGATCGCCTTCCAGTTGACCGGCTCCCGTGAGCCGTCCGACGGCGCCGGCGACCGTCGCCCGGTGATTCCCTCCCAGCCGCGCGAGTTCCTCGGGATGTCCCTGCAGTTGTACCACCCGGAGCACACGCACCCCTACGAGAAGATCATCCGCGAGATCGCCGCGCGGACCGGCGCCAACACGCTGGCGCTGGTGGTCCACGGACACCAGGAGGACGCCGAGTCGACCAGCATCATGATCGACCTGCGGAAGAACCCCTCGGACCGGCACCTGCGGGAGATCATCCGCTACGCGCGGTCGGACGATTCGGCCAACGGCAAGGGTTCGCTGAAGGTCGTGCTGATGCCCATCGTGCTGCTGGAGAACCCGAAGCGCAACGAATGGCGCGGCGAGATCGCCCCGTCGGACTGGGACGCCTGGTGGGAGGATTACACCGCGCTGGTGCTGCACTACGCGAAGATCGCCCAGCAGACCGACGCCGAGGTGCTCATGATCGGCTCGGAGCTGATCAGCACGGAACGCAGCCAGGGCAAGCGGTGGCGCGAGCTCGTCGGGAAGGTCCGCGAGGTCTACGACGGGCGGCTGGGTTACTCGGCCAACTGGGACCACTACCAGGCGGTCGGGTGGTGGGACGCGCTGGACCTGATCGGCATGACGACCTACCACGACCTGACCAAGGGCAAGGACCCGACGGTCGAGCGGATGGTCGAGGCGTGGAAGCCCATCAAGAAGGAGATCCTCGCCTGGCGCCGCGACAACTACCCGCACCACCCGATCCTGTTCACGGAAGTCGGCTGGCCGAACCAACAGACCTGCGGGCAGTACCCGTGGGACTACTACCGCGCGCCGGACGAGCCGGACCCCCAGGCCCAGGCCAACTGCTTCGAGGCGTTCTTCGAGGCGTGGAAGGACACCCCCGGCGTCGCGGGATACCTCATCTGGGAGTGGCGCACCGCCCCGTGGCAGCAGACGGACCCGAGTGAGGACACCGGGTACGTGCCGATGAACAAGCCGGCCGAGAAGGTCATCCGCGACCACTTCCGCGCCGCGCGAGAGAAGCTCGCCGCCGACGGCGATGACGCGGCGACGCGCCCGGCCCGGCCGTGACGGGCACCGGGGGTCTTTGGCTCGCCCGGCGTGTGGCATAAGATGGGAGGTCGCCGGCGGGCGAACCGCACGCCGGATCCACTCATGGGCGAATTCAAGGTTGTCTCACAACTGAAGCCGCGCGGGGACCAGCCCGCGGCGATCGACCGGCTGACGGCGAACCTTCATCGCGGCCAGTCGCGGAACGTCCTGCTGGGCGTGACGGGTTCGGGCAAGACGTTCACCATGGCGCACGTCATCGAGCGGGTGGCCAGGCCCGCGCTGGTCATCAGCCATAACAAGACGCTGGCCGCCCAGCTCTACGAGGAGTTCAAGGAGCTGTTCCCGGACAACGCGGTGGAGTATTTCGTCAGCTACTACGACTACTACCAGCCCGAGGCGTACATCCCGCAGCGGGACATCTACATCGAGAAGGACGCCTCGCGGAACGAGGACCTGGACCGCCTGCGTCTGTCGGCGACGACGTCGCTGACGACGCGTCGGGACGTGGTCATCGTCGCGAGCGTCTCGTGCATCTTCGGGCTTGGCTCGCCGGAGCAGTACGCCGAGAGCGTCGTGGCGATGCGCGTGGGGGACACGATCCAGCGCGACGAGCTGCTCCGGCGGTTCGTGGCGCTGCAATACGACCGCAACGACGTGGATTTCCGCCGGGGGACCTTCCGCGTGCGCGGCGACACGGTGGACGTGTACCCGGCCTACGAGCAGTTCGGATACCAGGTCGAGATGTTCGGCGACGAGATCGAGGCCATCCGCCTGATCAATCCGACCAGCGGCGAGGTCCTTTCCGAGACGGACCAGGCGTTCCTGTTCCCGGCGGTGCACTACATCGCCCCGCCCGAGACGATCGAGCGGGCGCTGGGGTCCATCAACGCGGAGCTGGAGCAGCGGCTCATCGAGCTGAAGAACGCCGGGAAGCTCCTGGAGGCCCAGCGTCTGGCGGCGCGGACCCGCTACGACATGGAGATGCTCCAGGAGGTCGGGTACTGCCCCGGGATCGAGAACTACTCGCGTCACCTGGACGGCCGTGCGCCCGGCGACCGGCCCTACACGCTGATCGACTACTTCCCCGACGATTACCTGCTTATCATCGACGAGTCGCACGTGACGCTGCCGCAGCTCCGCGCGATGTACAACGGCGACCGGAACCGCAAGCAGGTGCTGGTGGATCACGGCTTCCGCCTTCCGTCGGCGCTGGACAACCGCCCGCTGACGTTCGACGAGTTCGAGCGGTTGTGGCACCAGGTGACGTTCGTTTCAGCCACGCCGGGCGAATGGGAGGTCGAACAGGCCGGCGGGGAGGTCGTCGAGCAGGTCATCCGCCCGACCGGACTGGTCGACCCGCGGGTGGAGGTCCGCCCGGCGGCGGGGCAGGTCGCCGACCTGCTGGAGGAGGTCAAGCGTCGCACCGCCGACGGCGAGCGGACGCTGATCACCACGCTGACCAAGCGTCTGGCCGAGGACCTCAGCGAGTACGTCCGCAAGGAGGGCTGCCGGTGCAAGTACCTCCACAGCGAGATCGACACGCTGGAGCGGGTGGAGATCCTCCGCGAGCTGCGCGAAGGCAAGTTCGACGTGCTGGTGGGGGTGAACCTGCTCCGCGAGGGACTGGACCTTCCCGAGGTGTCGCTGGTGTGCATTCTGGACGCCGACAAGGAAGGGTTCCTGCGGTCGGCGACGTCGCTGATTCAGACCATCGGGCGGTGCGCGCGGAACGTCAACGCCCAGGTGTACCTCTACGCCGACCGCGTCACCGACGCGATGCGGCGCGCCATCGACGAGACCAACCGCCGCCGTGAAAAGCAGATCGCGTTCAACGAGCGGCACGGCATCAAGCCCGAGACGATCCGTAAGGCGATCCGCTCCGGCCTGGCCGACCAGCTCCGGGCGCGGAAGGTCGCCCGCGAGGCGATCGGCGCCGGCGCCGAGGAGTTCGACACGGCCGAGCTGATCGCCGAGCTGGAAAAGCGGATGTACGAAGCGGCCGAGCGGCTGGAGTTCGAAGAGGCCGCCCGCCTCCGCGACCGGGTCGAGAAGCTCAAGGGCGAGTCCCTCGCGCCGGCCGGCGAGTGCTGAGCGTCGCGGGACAGGCCTCCGGCCTGCTCGAACTCCGCGCAAGCTCGCCTGTCGCCTCGTCCTTCGGTACGATGGGGTCATGGCCGCCACGCGGACATGCTGCTATTGCGGGGCGCGGGCAGACGCCGCGGCCGAGGCGCGCGTCCCGTCTAACGTCCGCCGGTGGGGCGGGCGGACGTTCGGCGTCTGGCGGTGCGCGGCGTGCGGGTCGATTCACGCGGCCGAACCGGCCGACCTCGACGACATCTACGCTTGCTATCCGTTCCAGAACCAGAAGCTCGGTTGCGCTCTGCGGCGGTGCTACGGCGTGCTGCTGCGGCGGCTGCGACGCGCGGGGCTGGGGCGCGACGACGCCGTGCTCGACTACGGATGCGGCAGCGGGCTGCTGGTGCGCTACCTGCGCGACAGGGGCTACGCCCGCGCGGCCGGGTTCGACGCCTACACGCCTGGCTGGGAGGCCCCGGCCGTCCTGGACGCCCGCTACGACTGGGTCCTCGCCCAGGACGTCGTCGAGCACGCCGAGCGCCCCGACGACATGCTGGACGTGCTGGGCGGGCTTGTCCGGACGGGCGGGCGGATCGTCATCGGCTCGCCGAACGCCGAGGGCATCGACCTGCGGCGCCCCGGGCGCGACCGCCACTCGCTCCACCAGCCCTACCACCGGCACATCCCCTCGCGGCGGGCGCTGCTCGCGGCGACCGGACGCCGCGGCTGGACCGTCCAGCGCCTCTACCGAACGCCGTACACGAACACGCCGCACCCGTTTCTCAACACGCGCTTCCTGCTGCACTACTTTCGCTGCTTCGACGACACGGTGGACGTGGCCTTCGCGTCGCGGGCGCCGCTGAGCGGGCGTTTGCTGAGCCCGGCGACGCTGATCCTCGGCCTGTTCGGCGCGCTGGCGTGCCCGCCGACGGAGATGCAGGTGATCTTCCGCTCGCGGGAAGGGGGCGAGACGCCGTGAACGACCTGAGCGACGCCGACGCGCACGGGCCCGACGAGACGGACGCCGACCTGATGGACGACGAGGCGAGCGAGACGGTCCCTTGCCCCGCGTGCGGGGCGGAGATCTACGCCGACGCCGAGCGCTGTCCCCTGTGCGGGCAGTACGTCACCGCCGGGCGGCGTCCGCGCCGCTCAGGATGGCTGTGGGCCGTTGCGGGCCTGGCGGCGGTCGCGGCGCTGCTCGTGCTGGCGACGTGCTGAGCTCCGGGCCACGCGGCAATGCCCTCGCCGACGTGTGGGCGCCCGGCGTCTGTGCAGCTCATGGATTTACCCGTAGCGGGGGGTAGAATGGCTCCTTCGCCGCGGTATCGCCGAAGAGAAGTGCAGTGGCCAAGCTGACCGACTATCTGACCGAGGAAACCCTCCACGAGTTGCAGGACGCCTTCACCCGCGTCGCAGCCATGCCGATCCAGGTCTGCGACGAGGCGGGCCGACCGCTCGCGGCCGAGTGTCGCGAGCGCGCCGACGCCTCCGCGTGCATCGAGGCGCCCATCCACGTCGACGGGGAGGCGGTCGGGCGCGTGATCGCCTGCCCGCCGCGGACGCGCGGCGATCAGGTGCAGCGCTCCAGCGAGCAGTTGCTGGAGCTGATGGCGCGGGTCATCGGGCGCCTGTGCGACCGCGAGGGGCAGCTCCGCACGCGGATCGACCAGTTGGTGACGTTGTACCACGTCACGGCCGAGTTTACCGGCGCCGGCGACCTGCAGACCGTGCTGGACCGCGCCACGGCCGCAGTGGTGCAGGTGCTCGGCGCCAAGAGCTGCGCGATTCGCCTGCTCAACGAGGACCGCACGGAGCTGGTCATCAAGTCCGTGGCGAACCTGTCCCCGGAATACCTGGACAAGGGTCCGATCCTGCTGGCCGAAAGCCAGGTGGACCAGGAGGTTCTCGCCGGGGGCGAGCCGGTTTACATCGCCGACGAGCGGAGGGACCCGCGGGTGCTCTACCCGGCCGAGGCGCGTCGCGAGGGGCTCGTCAGCGCCCTGTGCGTTCCGCTGAGCTACAAGGACGACATCCTGGGCGTGATCCGCGTCTACACCGGCGAGCCGTACGAGTTCGACTGGTTCGAGGTATCGCTGCTGAAGGCGATCGCGGCGCAGGCGGCCGCGGCGATCGTCAACGCACGCCTGCACGCCGAGGCGGTCCGCGGCGCCGAGGTCCGTCGGCAGTTGCGCATAGCCAGCGAGGTCCAGCGGCGGATGATCCCGGCCAAGCCGCCCCAGCCGCCGGGCATGGAGATCGGCGCCGTGTACGTGCCCTGCTACGAGCTGGGCGGGGACTTCTACGACTTCATCGACCTTCCCCCCGACAACCTGGGCATCGGCGTGTGCGACGTGGTGGGCAAGGGGGTCCGCGCGTCGCTGCTGATGGCGTCGATCCGGGCGTCGCTGCGGGCGCACGCCAGCAACGTCTACTCCATGAGCGAGGTGCTCGGATGGGTCAACCGCGACCTGTGCTCCGACACGCTGACCAGCGACTTCGCCACGCTGTTCTACGGCGTGCTGGACGCGCATACCCGCCGGTTCACCTACGCCAACGCCGGGCACGTTCCGCCGCTGCTGTTCCGCGACGGGCAGTTCTGTTATCTGTCCACCGGCGGCGGCGTGCTGGGCATCGACCCAGACGGGCACTGGGGATACGAGTCCTTCACCCTCCGCAGCGGCGACGCGATCCTCGCCTGCACCGACGGGCTTATCGAGGTGATGAACTTCAAGGACGAGCCCTTCGGGCGCGACCGCGTCGAGGCCGCCGCTCGCGCGGCCATCGAGTCCGACCGCAGCGCCGACGGCATCGTCAAGCACGTCCTGTGGGAGATGCGGCGCTTCGCGGGCCTTCAAACCCGCGGCGACGACCTGACGCTCATCGCTATTCGGGTGTTGTAGTTCGTTAACTCGTGGATTCGTTATCTCGTGAACTCGTGAACTCGTTGACTCGTTGACTCGTGAATTCGTTGACTCGTTGACTCGGGAACTCGGTGATGTGGTCGACTGGTCAATCGGTCAACTGGTTGACTGGTCGATCGGGCGATTGGTCAACTGGTTACACAACTACTCCACGGATTGCAATCCGTGGGCGTTGACCGATCAACCGATACCCCATTCTCGAACCGATTCCCCGATTCCCCGTTTCCTGACTCCCGGGTTCCCGGTTCCTGGTTCCCGATCAACCATCCGCCTCATCACGAGTCAACGAGTTCACGAGATAACGAGTCAATGAGTTCACGAGTCAACGCGGCAATGACCGTCGCGATACACCTGCTCGGCGTTGTAGCTGCTGCGGACGAAAGGCCCGGCGGCGACGGCGGCAAAGCCCATCGCCTCGGCGCGGGCCTTGATGGCGTCGAACTCCGTCGGCGGGACGAACCGCGCCACCGGAACGTGCGCATTCGACGGGGCGAGGTACTGCCCGACGGTGAGGATGGCGCAGCCGGCATCGCGAAGGTCGCCCAGGACCGCGTCGATCTCGTCGCTGGTCTCGCCCAGCCCGACCATCAGCCCGCTCTTGGTCCGCACCGTCGCGGACCGGGCGGCGCAGGCGAGCACGTCGAGCGAGCGGCGGTAGTCCGCCTGGGGACGAACGCGGGGGTACAGGCGGGGGACCGTCTCGACGTTGTGGTTGAACACGTCCGGGCGCCAGGCCAGGACCGTCTCGATCGCGGCGCGGTCGCCCCGGAAGTCGGGGACGAGCACCTCGATCGCGGCGTCCGGACAGCGGGCGCGGACGGCCTCGATCGTCCGGGCGAAGTGCCCGGCGCCGCCATCGGGCAGGTCGTCGCGGGTGACCGAGGTGATCACGACGTGACGGAGCTTCATCCGCTCGGCGGCGACGGCCACGGCGTCGGGCTCGTCCTGGCGCACCGGCTGGGGGTCGTCGTCGGCGACGGCGCAGAAGCGGCAGTTCCGCGTGCACGAGCTGCCCAGGATCAGGAACGTCGCGGTCCCGCGACAGTAGCACTCGTGGCGGTTGGGGCACCGGGCCTCGTCGCAGACGGTCGCCAGGTTCAGTTCGTCCAGCAGCGCCGCGACCCGGTCGGCCGTCTTGCCCGCCGCGACCCGCCGCGTCAGCCACGGCGGCAGGCGACGGCGCGTTTGCTTAGTGGGGGTTTTCATGCTGCAACCAAATTGCTAACAACGGACCACACAGACACGGAGGGACAGAGGAAAACAACGGCTTTTTTATTTGTTCTCTGTTTCTCTGAGGCTCTGTGTCGCATGTTGTTCATCTATGTTACCGAAGCCGAACACCTCGCCGGCGCATTCTACCACGGGGCCCTTAAGCTCCTCGACGGTCACGTCGCGCCCGCACAGGCGCGAGATGCTCGTCACGTCGTAGTCGCGAATCCCGCACGGGACGATCTGCTCGAAGCCCGACAGGTCTGCCGAGGCGTTGATCGCGAAGCCGTGATACGTCACCCACCGCCGCAGCGCCACGCCGATGGCGGCGACCTTCTCGTCGCCGACCCACGCGCCGGTCAGCCCGTCGCGCCGCCGCCCGGGCAGGTCCCAGCGCCCCAGCACGCGGATGACGACCTCCTCCAGGTCGCGCAGGTAGCGGCGCACGTCGCCGCCGTGGTCCTTGAGGCGAAGGATCAGGTACGCGACGAGCTGGCCCGGCCCGTGCCAGGTCACGTCACCGCCGCGGCTGGCTTGGCGGACTTGGACGCCGCGTCGGGCGAGCCGGGCCTCGTCGAGCAGCAGGTGCTCGCGCCGCGCGGAGCGGCCCAGCGTGATCACGGGCGGGTCGTGCTCGCAGAGCAGCAGGCGGGCGCGGTCTCCCGCGCCGACGCGCTCGACCAGCCGCTCCTGGGTCGCCAGGGCGTCGGCGTAGGCGGTCCGCCCCAGGTCATGTACCGTCAACTCGGGCATCCTGGCAGTTCGCCGCCGCGGCGCGGAGGCTGCAAAGCCGAAGCCAGCGGACGCTTCAAGAACGCTCTGCGTGCTCTGCGCCTCTGCGGCGGTCGCTATTTCGCCGCCCGCAGCAGCTCGTCCTCGGCCGCGCGGGTCCACCGCCCGTCGTCGAGCTTCTCGGCGACGGTGGGGAAGGTCTCGCCCAGCGCGTTCAGCGGCGTGAGGGGCAGCTCGTGCAGCTCGGGGTAGACGATCGCCTTTCCGGCCAGCGTGCGGTCCTCCACGGCGTGGATCCCGTCGATCGCCCCGGCCATACCGCTGACCGCGTCGACGCTGGCGTCGGTGTCCAGCTTGCCGGCGTTGAGCTTGTCCAGGACGATGTGCATGTCGCGGACGACGGACCCGCTGGTCCCGAACAGGTACACGCCGCGGGCGACGATCGCGTCGAAGTCCAGCTCGTGCTTGTCGGTCGGCGCGATCCCGGCGAACACGTTGACCCGCGCCCCGTCGGCCGCGCGCGACACCGCGTCGGCGACCAGCGCCGGAACCGGGGCCATGATCGCGTAGTAGCTGTAGCTCGACTCGTCCGAGCCCGTCTTCGGGTTGACCAGCTTCAGCTCGGCACCGGCGGCGCGTGCGAGGGGCTCTGCCTTGGCGCGGAGACTCTCCAGGCGGGCGTCGTCCAGGTCCGTCGCCGTGACCGACAGGTTCGCCGCGCCGGCCGACAGGTCGCGCAGGACGTGCATCTGCCCCATGGGCCCGCCGGCGCCGATGACGCAGATCGTGTCGGTGTCGCGGACCTCGCCGGTGGGGGGGATCATGGCGTAGGCCTCGGCGGCCGAGGCGCCGGTCGTGCCGATCCACCGCGTCCGGCCGTAGTGCGCCCGCCCGATGTTCAGCGCCACCGCGGCGCCGATGCTTCGCCCGGCGGTGACGACGTTCAGCAGCCCGCCGGGCACGAGCTTGTCGTCCAGCGTCTCGATGGTCGCCTCCTCGGCGCCGAAGTAGACGATGTCGTCGAAGGCGCCGTCGTCCAGCGCGGCGACGCTGTCGGCCTGCGCGGGCTCCACGCCCAGGGCGTCCAGCGCCTGCTTCGCGTCGGCGGGCAGCACGGCCGTTACCGACGCGGGCTTTCCGCCGGACATCGCCTCGGCGAGTCCCCGCACCTCGCGGCCGGCGTCGGCGACGACGAGCAGCTTGCCTGCGGGCAGGATCGCCTGGCGCTCGGCGGTGACGTAGGAGTCTTCCACGCAGGCCCAGGGTTCGACCAGGCAGATCGCCGAGGCGCTGTGGGCGTCGTCCACGGGAATCAGCAGCGACTCGCCGCTGTCCGGGTCGACGATGACCCGCTCGTCCATCAGGACGTACTCCTGAAGCGCGCCCTCGAAGTTGTATCCGAACGCCGCGACCGATCCCGCCGTGCGAAGCCAGCGGTAGTCCGTCTGGATGAGGTACCGCCCGCCGACCGCCGCGCAGGTGACCTCGTCTCCGGCGGCGACGATGCGGCAGACGGCCTCGTGTCCGGGAACGGTCGGCTGCTCGTCCGGGACGTAGCTGGGGATCTCCGCCAGCACGTCCGGCGCCAGCCCGGACTGGACCGCGCCCTTCCGCCCGTGCGCCGAGAACTGCTTGAGCAGCTTGAGGTCGGAAAAGCACAGTCCGACGGCCTCGATCTTCGCCAGCACCTGGCGCGGGCCGGGGCGCGGGACGGGCTTTTCGGTGTTGAGCTTCAACTCGCCCGGACCGACGAGCTGCACGGCGTAGGCGGTTTGCGGGATGCCTTCCTGCTCGGTCATGTCGGATTCCTGCGTTGCGGCGGCCTTCAGCCGCCGTGGGCGTCGAAGTATCGCCGGCAGATCGCCCGCCCGAGCGCGGCGAAGTCGGCGATACGCTGCTCGTCGCCGGCGTAGTCGGGGTTCAGGCGTCCGGCGTCGTCCACGTAGCCGGTCTGCCCGTGCAGGCGGAGGAACTGGTGGGCCGCCACCACGCACGCACCCTCGTAGAAGATGTCCTTGAGCTCCTCGGGCACGGGCGCGCCGCCGGCGCAGGTCGGCTCCATCGGAAGCAGCTTCTGCGTGTTGTGCTCGGTTCCGGCCACGACGATCATCCCGCGCTCGCGGAACGTCCGCACGTAGCGGTGGAGGACCTCCGGGGCGTTGCGGACGGGGATCAGCTCGGCCGCGTGGATGCCCCGTTTGCGGCAGTGGGCGACGAGCTCCTCGGGCGTGCGCTCGAAGGGGCAGGTCTCGGCGGCGCCGTCGGCCAGCGTGGGGTAGCACGGGATTCCGCCCAGCGCGGTGATCAGCTCGTACGCCTGCGGGGTCTGCAGGAACGTCTCGGGCACGAAGGCGGGTCTGCCGGCCTTCATCAGTTGCGAGCGGAGCTGCCCCTGGACGGCGACGGCGTCCGTCGCGTCGCCGTCGAAGCCGTCCGGCAGCAGTCGGTCCAGAGCGGCTGGACGCTGGGCGGGCTCGACGCGGTCCCACAACGCCTCCTGGAACGCCTGGGCGATGTGCCGCTCCTGGAGCACCACCGCGTCCGGCGGGCACCCGTGGCGGGACACCACGCCGTCGATCACGGTCTCGGCGTCCCGCCCGGTCGCCAGCCCCGCGTCGCGGAAGATCCCCTCGAGCTTGTCGGTCATCGCCGCCATGCGCTCGGCATCGTTGCGGCGGATCGTAGCGACCAGCTCGGCGGCCCGTCCGGTCAGCTTCGGCGCGAAGCCGGTGATGCCCTTTCCGCAGATGTACATCCGCCCCGGGTTGTTCGGGTCGTTGACGCGGATGCCGCGCTCGGCCAGCTCCGGGTCGGTGGAGATGATCTCCAGCCCGAACAGCGGAAGCACGCCGCGGCGGGTGGCCTCGTCGACGAAGTCCGCGTACACCCGGTAGTCGTAGTAGTTGCTCGCCCCCAGGACGCGCACGCCCTGCTCGACCGCCAGCGACACCGCCTGCGCGACGCCGGCGAAGGCCGAGTAGTTCGGAGGCAGGTGCACGTGGATGTTCACGCCGGGTCGCTCGCTGGGGGCGGCGCCCTCGGTGGCCGCGGCGCGCAACTCCTGCGGCGATCCCAGCTCGCGGAGCGTCTCGACGGCCTGTTGCAGGGTCAGACTCATGGCAAGCTCCGGCGCAGGCGGTCAGTCCTCGTCGCCGACGGTGACGGTGACGGTCTGACGCGGCGGGGAGTGCAGCGCGCGGCTGAAGGAGTCCTCGGCGGCTTCCTTGAGCCCCTCGCTGATCGTCGGGTGGGCGATGGTCATCTCGGCGAGGTCCTCCGCCGAGGCATGCTTTCCCATCAGCGCCGCAGCGGCGTGGATGATCTCGGTGGCGTTGTGCCCCAGCACGTGCACCCCGAGAAGCCGCCCGTCGCCGCGGTCGCGGATGACCTTGCAGAAGCCCTCGTCGTGGGCGACGGCCTTGGCCTTGCCCAGGTTCCGCAGCGGGAACGTCCCGACGGACACGGCCAGACCCCGCTTGCGGGCCTCCTTCGTCGTCAGGCCCACCGAGGCGATCTCCGGGAAGGTGTACTCGGCCGTGGGGACCGGCTTGTCGTCGATGCGGTCGCCGCCGGTGGCGTTCTCGGCCGCGACGATCCCCTGCGCGCTGGCCGCGTGGGCGAGCTGCCACCGTCCGTTGGCGTCGCCGATGCAGTAGACGCCCTCGGCGGAGGTCTCCATGCGGTCGTTGACGGCGATGGCGCCGCGCTCGGTCTCGATGCCGACGGCGTCGAGGCCCAGGTCGTCCGTGTTGGGCTTGCGCCCGACGGCGACGAGACACTTGTCGGCCTCGATGGTCCGCCCGTCGGACAGCTTCGCGGCGATGGCGCCGTCGCCGGTCGTCATCTCGTCGACCTTCGTGTCGGTCAGGCAGGTGATCCCGCGTGCGGCGAAGATCTCGCCCATGGTGTCGCCGAGCTGGTCCTCCAGAACGGGCATCAGGCGCGGAAGCATCTCCACGACCGTCACGTCCACGCCGAAGGCGTTCATCATGCAGGCGAACTCACAGCCGATGACGCCGCCGCCGACGATCAGCAGTCGCTTCGGCGGGGCGTCCCAGAACAGCGCCTCCTCGCTGGTGCAGAGCAGCTCGGGATCGTCCGGCCAGCCGGGGATGCGGACGGGGACTGAGCCGGTGGCGATGATGACCTTCCCGGCGGCGAGCTCTTCGGTGCCGTCGTCGGTCTCGACGCGGACCTTTCCCGGTCCGGCGAGGCGGGCGCGGCCTTCGTAGAGCGTCACGCCGCGCGACTTGAACAGCATGCCCACACCGCCGCGGAGCGTGCGGACGGTCCTGGTCAGGTGCTTCTGGATGCTGGGCCAGTCGAACTGCGGCTCGCCGGCGACGCTGACGCCCAGCGCCCCGCCGTTGCGGATGGCGTGCAGCAGGCCCGCCGGGGCGAGCAGTGCCTTGGACGGGATGCACCCGACGTTGAGGCACGTCCCGCCGAGGAACCTGCTCTCGACGACGGCTGTGTCCGCGCCCTTCTGCGCCGCGTGCAGGGCGGCGATGTACCCGCCGGGTCCGGCGCCGATGATCGCGATGTCGTGCTTGTTGCTCATGGACGAGACCTCATTTCCACACTGCCTTGCGGCAGGGAATAGCGAACTCCCCGCCGGCGTTCAGTCCGTCAATTCGTCCGGCGCTTCGAGCAGCTCCTTCATCCGCGCCAGAACCTGCGCCGCGACCACCCCGTCAACGATGCGATGGTCGCAACTGATGGTCATGCTCATCACCCGCCCCGGGCGCAACGCGCCGTCGCGGACGACCACGTCCTCGCGGAGCGCCCCGACGGCCAGAATCGCCGACTCCGGCGGATTGATGATCGCCCCGAATGTCTCCACGCCGAACATCCCGAGGTTCGTCACCGTCATCAACCCTTCGCCGATACCCTCGAGCTTGCCGTTCCGCGCCGCCTCGACCACCCGCCGCGTCTCGCCGGCCAGCCGCTCCAGTGTCATCCCGTCCGCCGACCGGACCACCGGAACCAGCAGCCCCTCGTCCGTCCCGACCGCGATGCCGATGTTCGCCGAAGGGTACTCGACCAGAGCGCCGTCCTCCAACCGGCTGCGAAGCTGGGGAAACTCCCGCATGCACCGCACCGCGGCGCGGACGACGAGGTCGTTGATCGTGCACTTGAACGCCGCCTCGGCCTTCATCCGCCGATACGTCGCGTACAGCGCGTCGGCGTCGACTGTGATCGTCGCGTAGAAATGCGGGATCGTCTGCTTGCTCTTGAGCAGCGCCCCGCCGATCGCCTTGCGCATCTTGCTCAGCTCGTGGCGGACCGGTCCCGCCGACACGGCGGCCGCGCCGCTCTCGGCTGCTGCGGCGACGTCCTCGGTCACGATTCGCCCGCCGGGCCCGCTGCCCGCGCCGACCGCCGCGAGGTCCACTCCGCGCTTGGCGGCCAGCTTCCGCGCGGCCGGAGACGCCTTGACGCGCCCCCCGGTGGTCGTCGGCGCCGGCTGCTGCGGGGCAACTGCCTGCACCGACGGACCTTCCTGCGAAGCCGCAAGCGGCTTTGCCTGCGCTGCGGAAGTCTCATCTTGAGAAGCCGCCTGCGGCTTGGCGGTCGTTTCCGCGGATGCTGCCGCGCCGCCTTGCGCGGCAATGTACGCCTCCACGTCCGCGTCGTTGTCGGCGAGGTAGGCGACCGGCTCCTTGACGGGGACCACGTCGCCCTCGCCGGCGACGATCCGGGCGAGGCGTCCGGCGTCGGTGGCCTCGACCTCGACGGTGGCCTTGTCGGTCTCGACGTCGAAGATGACCTGTCCCTGTTCGATGGTGTCGCCCTCGGCGACGCGCCAGGCGACGATGGTCCCTTCCTCCATCGTGTTGCCCACCTGGGGCATGAGCACGGGCGTGACGTTGCCTGCGGCGGCTTCGGCGCCGTCGGGCGCGGTCTCGGGCGATTCCTGCGCGGGCGCCTGCGGCTTGGCGTGTCGCTGCGCAGTGTCCGCCGCGGTTCCCTTCTCGGGGGCTTTGGCGGGATCCTTCGCCTTTGTCGGCTTCCGGGGCGCCTGTGCGGGCGTCTCGCCGGACAGCTCGGCGCGCAGCGCGGCGACGGCGTCGTCGATGTCGTCTTTCGCGCCGGCGACGACGGCCAGCGGTGCGCCGACCGGCAGGACGGTGCCCTCCGGGGCGACGATCGCGCGGAGCACGCCCTTGCAGCCGGCCTGGAGGGTCACCTCCGCATCGGCGGCGCGGACGTGGGCGAGGGACTGGCCTGTCTTGACCTTGTCGCCCTCGGCGACGTGCCACTGCTCGACGGTTCCCTCGGTCATGGTCTTGGCGGCTTGGGGCAATCTCAGCACGTGCATGACGGTCTACCTTTGTCGATTCTCTGCGGGCAGGGCTTATTTACTGTATCCGTCCCGGTGTGACCGGCCCGGTTTGCGCAATTTAGAGCATAGACCTGCACAAAGCAAGCATCAAGCGATCAATTATGCGTTGAAATTCCGTGCGGCTTGTGCTCTACTACCCTCGGAAGGGCGCCAGTGACTGCGGGAACCCGACAACGACGCCAGACGATCCTCACCGAGGCCTACCAGCGCGGGCACGTGACCGTCCGCGACCTCGCCGAGCGGTGCGATTGCTCGGAAGCGACGGTCCGGCGTGATCTGCGCGCCCTGGCCGAGGCGGGCCAGCTCAAGCTGACGCACGGCGGGGCCTACCTGCCGCGCAGCGCCAGCTACGCCTTCCGCTCCAAGGCGATGCGCAACGTCGACGCGAAGCGCGCCATCGGCCGCAAGGCCGCCGAACTTGCCCGCGACGGCGACCAGGTGTTTCTCGACTCGGGCACGACCTGCCTCCAACTGGCGCGCTTCTGTCGCGCCCGGGAGGGGCTCAGCGTCATCGTCAACTCCGTCCGTGCCGCCGAGGAACTTGACGCGCCCGGACTGGACGTGATCCTCATCGGCGGGCAGTACCGCCCGGACCGGATGGACGCGGTCGGGCCCATCGCCACGGCCGCTCTGGACAACCTGCGCGGGTATGTCGCGTTCATCGGCACCGACGGTCTGGGGATGGACTTCGGCCCGTCCGCCAGCGACATCGAAAGCGCGGAGGTCTACGGGCTGGCGGTGCGCAACGCGCGGGAGGCGGTACTACTGGCCGACGCGAGCAAGTTCGCCTGCCCATCGCTGTATCGGATCTGCCCGTGGGACGCGATCGGGCGCGTGGTCACCGACCGCCCCCCGCAGCCGGAATGGAGCGACTTTTTCACCGAACGTGAAATCGAAGTGATCCTACCGACCCCCACCGAGGCCGCCGAGCCGGTCTCGACCTAGCCGCCGGAGAACGGGAGCAGAAACATGCCGAAATCCCAGATGGTTTTGCCCGAGCAGGTCCGCAAGCCGGACCAGATCACGTTTGAGCCCATCCCGGTCAATCAGTACGACCGCCCGCTGTCCGAGGAGCTGGACCGCCACGGCGCCGACGCTCTGGTCCGCATGCAGCGGGACATGCTCATCATCCGCACCTTCGAGAACATGCTCAACGAGATCAAGCTCCGCGGAAGCTACGCCGGTATCGAGTACGCCCACAAGGGACCGGCGCACCTGTCGATCGGGCAGGAGGCCGCCGCCGTCGGACAGGCCTTCCACCTGACCGTCGAGGACCACATCTTCGGCAGTCACCGCAGCCACGGAGAGATCCTCGCCAAGGGGCTCTCGGCCATCGAGCAGCTCGACGAGCAGGCGCTGCGGAGGATCATGGAGGAGTACTTCGACGGGGCGACGCTGCGGGTCGTCGAGCCGGATGCCGAGGGCTCGGTCAAGGACCTTGCGGTGGACTTCCTGATCTACGGGGCGCTTGCGGAGATTTTCGGTCGGGAGGCGGGGTTCAACAAGGGCCTCGGCGGGTCGATGCACGCGTTCTTCCCGCCGTTCGGGATCTTTCCCAACAACGCGATCGTGGGCGGGTCGGGGGACATCTCGGTCGGCGCGGCGCTGTTCAAGCAGGTCAACCA